>JACMRP010000380.1 GCA_014376325.1 Pseudobdellovibrionaceae bacterium | reverse complement strand
CGCACTTATTTTTCAACGACACCGACGGGTTGGTATTCTCCCACTCGCACTTACGAAAAGTATCACTCCACTTTGTGGCAAGCAGATATGAACAATTCCGTGTTCTTTAACGGCGGCATTGCGATGCACGCGACGACCAAAGATCACTTCAAGGAATTAGGCGGCAGAGCTTCTGGCGGCTGTGTCCGATTGCACCCGACGAACGCAAAAATCGTCTACGACATGGTTGTAGCGGAAGGCAAAGGCGAAGTTCCGGTGTTCACGCGCGAAGGCCAAATCACGATCGAAGGTTTCTGGCGCAAGAAAAAAGTAAAGACGGCGAACAACTGGAATACGCTGGTTATCGTTGAAGACAAAGAAGGCGAATAAAGATTCGTTTTAGAAATTAAATTTAGAATTAGTACATAGATTTAGAAGTCAGAAGGGAGAGCTAAGAAGTTCTCCCTTTTCTTTAGTATTTTTCAGCTAGCAACAAAGCCCGTGCTGCAAGGACCGTCGTGTAAGCATTCGAGCGCCACACGACCGCAAAGCGGGCTTGAGAAACCGCCGAAAAGAACACTTCGCCTTTCCAAAAAAGGTCGCCGTTGTCATTCCGAAGCGAATTCGCTAACAAAAACTTTGCCGCGCGATGAACACGTTCGCGATGCTCTGGATTTTTCGGATTCCCCAAGATCGCTAACGCATTGAGCGCCAGCACCGAAGATTGAATGCGGTCGGCCCTGGCCGGTTTTGGATTTGTCCAGCCACCATCTTGATCCTGCGTCGCCAGAATAAAATCCAATAACTTTTGCTCGTGCGATTCTAGGCAGGAAGTTTTCATTTCTAAAAGTTGGGCCAGGCCGTAAACTTCCGAAAAGCTGTTCGGATAATAAATCCCGCAGAATCCGTAAGCCCCTCGATCGATGGTGCCTTTCAAATATTCGCAAGTTTCTTTGTAACCCGGTTGCGACGTGCGACCGGCGATTGTCATGAGCTTCATGACGTTTGTATTTACAACGCAATCAATGTCGTTTCTACCGAACGGGATGCGGGGACCTTTTTGCGGCGCCGCTAAAACTCCCGGCATTTTTTGCCGATCATCCATCAGCCAAGTCATGAACGCCCCGGTGTTTTTGTAACCGAGCATCCGGTTGTAATAGTGCGCGGGACGTGATACGTCGCGGTACTTAGAAAAGGTCTCAAAAGTTTCTTCGGGCACATCGCTCAGGTAAGCAAAATTCCTGGCTCCATTTTTTTGCATCTCGAACGAATTTAGCGCCAGGTATCCCATCGAGGTCGAATCTGCATCAGCCGGAACGTTGGCCAGTCCCTTGATGTAAGGAGCTAAGAACATCGTGCGCGGACCGCGAACCTGAACCTCTTTGTGTATGCCGGGAGGATAGAAGTTGAACAGGGCCCCTTGTCGAAATGCGGTGTTTCCGGCGATCGCTTTTGCGGACATTTTTGGAATCGAACGCAAGCTCGGTTCTTGTTGATACATACTGCCAAGAGTTTCTACGATCATCGCGGTCGTAAAGTTCGTGGTCTCTGGATATTTTTTTCCCCAAACTCCGGCGCCAAGGAGGCTCGGAATCAGGATCGATTTGACCTCAGTGTCCCATTGGCCTGGTTCGTAGGGTCCAGTTTCGGTGGTGTCATTGACGTACTGGGAGCGCTCCAAAAATTGAAGCGCCGATTGAATTTCGGGACGGTAAGAGGTCGCAGCCACACTCAGCGGAGTAGAGAGCAAAATCGACGTCGAAGCGAGAATCAGAAGGATGTTTTTCATAAGAAAGACCTATAGCAGTCTCTCTGGGATCAGCAACTGAATGGGCCGAGTTTTTGATCCGGTTATAAATATTACGCGTGGCTCCAGAGGAGCGCGGAAGTGGACTTGGAAATGTCTCTAGAAACCGCCCCTTAATCGCAATTGACTCGAGGCGTGCCCCCTTATACAACCAACCTTCAATAAATTAACGGGTAGTTCCCGGCATTGACCTTTAATAACCCAAGGTTGAAGCCACTTAGAGGTTCTATCACGTGGGAGGTATATATTATTACTATGGGTAAAACTTTAAACAAATCGGCGCAGGAAAAACAGAAGGTTCTGGCTTTCTTAGATGCTGAGGATTCAAACGTAGAAGCCAATCCTGGCATTTACGGAAATGCAAAAGACAGCGGTTTCGATTCACTTTTCGAAGCATCTGTTATGGAACAAGACTTCAAAGTCGGTGACGTTGTTACCGGTAAAGTTGTCGAAGTTCAGTCAGATTACGTTTTGGTCGATATCAATTATAAGTCTGAAGGACTTATTCCGATCAACGAATTCCGCATTGTAGACGGCGTTCGTGAAGTCAAAGCCGGCGACACTGTCGAGGTTCTGATTGATCGTATCGAAAACGAAAATGGCATGATCGTTCTCTCTAAAGACAAAGCCGACATGCTTCGTGCTTGGTCCGACATCTCTAAAGCTGCAGAGAACGAAGAAGTTATCGAAGGTACTGTTGTTGCTAAAGTCAAAGGTGGCTTGAGTGTAGACATCGGCGTGAAAGCGTTCTTGCCTGGCTCTCAAATTGATCTTCGTCCAGTGCGTAACATGGATATCTACATCGGTAAGAAGTACAAATTCAAAGTTATCAAATTCAATAAAAAACGTGGCAACATCGTTCTTTCTCGCCGTGCACTTCTTGAAGAAGAGCGCGACTCTCTCAGAGCAGAAACTCTGGATACAATGAAAGAAGGTTCGATCGTTACCGGACTTGTTAAGAACATCACCGATTACGGCGCGTTCATTGACTTGGGCGGTATGGACGGACTTCTGCACATTACCGACATGTCTTGGGGCCGCGTAAAGCATCCTTCAGAATTGTTGAAAGTGGGCGACGAAATCCAAGTAAAAGTTTTGAAATACGACCAGGAAAAAGAGCGCGTGTCTTTGGGCATGAAGCAATTGCATCCTGATCCTTGGGAAGCAGTCAAATTGACTTACCCACCTGGAACTAAGCTCAAAGGCAAAGTGGTTTCACTTGCTGAATACGGCGCATTCGTTGAACTCGGCGAAGGCATCGAAGGCTTGATCCACGTTTCAGAAATGTCTTGGACAAAACGTGTAAAACATCCTTCACAAGTTGTGACCGTAGACCAAGAAGTCGAAGTCGTTGTTCTTGAAGTAGACACTGAAAACCGTCGTATCAGCTTGGGCATGAAACAGCTTCAAGCAAATCCGTGGGTTGAATTGAAAGAGTCTTACTCTCCAGGCACGATCATCGAAGGCGAAGTGAAGTCTGTGACTGACTTCGGTATCTTCATCGGCATCGAAGAAGGCATCGACGGACTTGTTCACATCTCTGACTTCTCTTGGACAAAGCGTGTAAATCACCCGAACGAAATGTACGCCAAAGGGCAAAAAGTTCGCGCGGTTGTTTTGGGCGTCGACATCGAAAACGAAAGATTCTCATTGGGTGTAAAGCAGCTTGAGTCTGACCCTTGGTCAAACATCGAGAACAAATACGCTATCGGAACTCAACATGACGTGAAAGTAACGAAGACAGCTGACTTCGGTGCATTCGTTGAACTTGAATCTGATATCGAAGGTTTGATCCACATCTCTGAGTTAACGACTGACAAAATCAACACGACCGAAGACTTTGCGAAGCCAGGAACTGTGTTGAAAGCGGAAGTTATCTCTATCGATAAGGACGCTCGTAAGATCGGTCTTTCTAGCAAGTTGATCAAGCTTCGCGAAACTAAAGCGGATCTTGCAGACTACGTTAAAAAGGCGACGGCAACTTCAAAAGCAACTCTTGGTGACTTGTTCGCAGATCAACTGAAGAACATGAAACAACAAGACGAGACAATGAAAAAGCCAGAAGACAAGAAGCCAGAAGACAAAAAGTAATCTGAGCGAAAGCTGAGAGAACAAATTGATTTTCCAAAAAGGGAACTCCTCAAAGAGTTCCCTTTTTTTATGGCAAATCCCAAATGGTACCAGGTCGCTTTTCCTACTCTTCCCCCTTTATATTCGTTCAGCGCCTTCAATAGATCTCCTACTAAAAATTGTTTCCTTATGACCGATGTATACTGCGAGGCGCCAACTCTTTCCTCGTTGGACTCCTATTTTTCTTCGCTGCTACAATGGCGGAACTTCAAGTGGGGTTCCTTATGAAAAATGGATTTGTTCGGTTTTTTGTCGTTGTGTTCGTGATTATCGGTTTGGTGAGTGTTTTCCGCTGGGCGGGGACCATGATGGGGGAGCGTTCTGAAGATACGACCTCGATGCTGGTGACGAAGAACAATATTCTTCAGCTAGATCTTGAAGGCGTCATCATGAACGGGAAAAAGTTTTTAAAGAAAATTAAAAAGTACAAAGACGATGATCGCATTAAAGCCGTCGTGATCAATATTAATTCTCCGGGCGGGGCCGTTGGTCCATCTCAAGAAATTTACGAAGCGATCAAACGCTTTAAGGCTGAATCTAAAAAGCCCGTCATCTGTTCTTCTTCCGGCCTGCTTGCGAGCGGTGCTTATTACTCGGCCGTCGCGTGTGATAAAGTGATCGTGGCTCCCGGTGCGCTTGTTGGGTCCATCGGCGTGATCATGGAGTTTGCGAACTTAGAAAAACTTTATGACTGGGCAAAGATATCTCGCTTCTCTATCAACTCTGGAAAATACAAAGACTCGGGAGCGGAATACCGCACGATGCGTCCTGATGAACGAGCTTTGTTTCAGGATCTGATTAACGACGTTTACGGTCAATTTGTAACTGCGGTCGCTGAAGGACGTAAGCTCGATGAAGCTTTTGTTCGGCAGTACGCTGACGGACGGGTCATGACAGGATCACAAGCAGTAAAACTAGGTTTCGCGGATCAGCTGGGCACTTTAGATGACGCCTTCAAAATTGCTGGCGAGGCTGCAGGGCTCGGCAAAGATTACAAGATATACGAAGTACCTAAGGGCCGTCCTGGTTGGTGGGATTATTTCGATCAAAAAGATGATGACGATTTAAATTCGGTCAGTGATGTTGCGCGAAAAATTTTGGGCGCGAATTCGGATCAAGCCATCGAAGGTTCGATCCGTAAAGTGTTGCGCACTCAACATTTGAATCAGCCGATGCTGATCATGCCTGGATTCTGGGAGTAGACGTTGGCAAAAAAGAAGGTCACGAAGAGTTCGTTACGGAAGGCATCAAAACGCGCTGTTAAATCCACCGACGATTTTCAAATGCAAATGGGTCAAAATATTTGGCCGTTAGAACGTGACGTTTTGTTCCGTCCAGACCGACTTAAGTACGTTCGTAAGCTTATTCAGCAACAGGGCTGCGTATTTTGTGCCGCAACCAAAAAAGTCGCCTTCGAGACTTTGTGCGTTTACAAAACGAAGCATTCGATGATCGTGTTAAATAAATTTCCGTACAACAGCGGCCACCTGTTGGTGATACCGCTTCGTCATTGCGGCGATCTGCTGCAGCTTTCCCAAGAAGAGCATTACGATCTTCACGATACGCTCAGGCTTGCGATGTCGGCTTTGAACGAGGTCTACGAGCCTGGCGGGATGAACATGGGAATGAACATTGGCGCGACCGGTGGGGCGGGTATTCCCGATCACATGCACTATCACGTTATTCCGCGCTGGGGCGGGGACCTGAACTTTTTCCCGCTCATTGCCGAGACCAAAGTCGTTGTCGAAAGTCTCGAGCAGACTTACCAGCGACTTTCAGGTTATTTTAGTACCACAAGCAAGTCTTGAGGAGAATCAGCCGTGAATCGTGGATCCCAAGTAAATGTTTTACCACTTACTCCTGTCGTTAAATGGCTGATTATCGTCAACGTCAGTATCTGGCTTGTCTTTCAGGTCATCGTTGAAGGCTTTCTAAAAATTCCTATCACGAGTTCATTGAGTTTAGTTCCGGCACACGTAATTTTTGAATACCGTATTTGGGAACTAGTTACCTATATGTTCCTGCACTCGATGCAGGTGACTCATATTCTGTTTAATATGCTGATGTTGTGGTTCTTCGGTGCCGAGCTCGAACAACGTTGGGGCGGAAAGTACTTCCTATTTTTCTATCTTTTTACGGGTTTTGGCGCAGCGATCCTGTACTGCCTGGGCATGGGAGCTTACGCCGCCGCCACCGGATCTCAACTGGGTGTTATGATTCCGGTCGTGGGCGCTTCGGGGGCCTTGTTTGGTCTGATGTTGGCGCAGGGGATTCTGTTCGGTGAGCGTGTCATTTACTTCTTTATGCTTTTTCCGATGAAGATGCGTTACTTCGTCATGATCATGGGGGGCGTGCAGATCGCGACCATGATGACTACTAGCGTTAGTGGTTCAGAAGTCGCGTACTTGGCTCATATCGGGGGGATTGCCTCTGGCTACGTCGCTTTGTTAATTCTGAGCAAGTGGAAGAACTACGAAAGTTTCAAGAAGAGCAAGAAGAAGGGCCGCAACCTTCGTTTAGTCGTCGACAATGAAAAACCTCAAAAATCAGACAATGGACCTAGATATTGGAACTGATCTTGGGTATGTATGTCTGTAAGCAAATACTGCGCGGCCGATAAGGGCTGCTGACTTAGGAGTTACGAATGTCTTTGGATAAAGCGATGAAAAATTTGAAGTTCGACAAACGTTTGATCGAATGGCACGTCGACAATAATCAGCTGACTCAAGAAGAATTGAAAGCTCACTTAGCGAGTCTTCCCGATGTTGCACACAATATCGCGATGAATGTTCCGGAAGAAGATCAGTTCGAAAAGAAGCAAGAACAACACTAGTTGTTTTTTGAAATCTGAAGCACGCGTTGTTTTAGATTGAAAGATTTTAGTTCATTTAAATTAGCTAATTAAAAAGGGAAGTTCGCAAGAGCTTCCCTTTTTTTATGTAGTTGTCAGAACTTAGTTTGCGGCATCGGTACTGGGCGCGACCGCAGCAGAGTTTGTTGTCGCCGCGGGACTAGCTTGGGCGGCGGCTTTAGTGGCTTCTAAATTTTCTTTTACTCGCTTCCACTCTTCACGAATGATTCGATAACCGCTATCGGTTTTGACCGCGTAAACGGTTTTGACGCCGAAGTCCGTGTGCTGATTCGATTCGTAACGTTGGAAGGTCTTTACGATCAACTGATCTTTATGAAGCAACATGAACGGCTGCGAAAGCTGAACCTTAATGAATTCGTATTGATCTTTCATT
>JACMRP010000379.1 GCA_014376325.1 Pseudobdellovibrionaceae bacterium | reverse complement strand
GTAATTTCACCAACGATGGCCCTAGCGAAGGCCTGCCTGAAATCGCGCTGTCAAAAGTTTTGCCATATAAATTCGATATGGGGTAGACTTACAGAATGAATATTTCTTTCAGTTCCATTGCGGCCGGAATTGTTTTTAGCGGGATTGGACTCTGGTTCTTCCGCGAAGGCAAAAGGCGCGACAATACACGCTTAGTTATTATTGGCATCGCGCTGATGGTCTACACCTACTTCACTTCTAGTCCCTGGCTAGACTGGGGAGTGGGGCTCGCACTTTGCGGGGCCGCAAAATATTATTGGTATTATTAGATCTGGCCGAAGCTGGCCGCAGTTTCTGACTGAAACTTTGACTCTTCTTCGAAGTTTCGCCGGTCTCCCGGTTAAATACCTGTCAAAGAAAAAGACATTCAAGGAAACTTAAAAAAATTACGAGAAGTGTTCTATACTTTAAATGTGAGCGCGGTTTGTAGTTTTTCCGGAGGACTTCATGGGTCAGAATGACCAAGTGACGATAATCGATAATTTCCCCAGCTTCGAGACGTTTGGCAATTATATATTGCTGAAGAAGCTTGCTACTGGCGGAATGGCCGAAGTGTTCTTAGCGCGACCGGCAAGTCATAAAGGCAACGGCCGCGTTCAAGTTATTAAAAGAATCCTTCCGCATGTTGCGACCGACGCTTTATTTCTTAAAATGTTTCAATCTGAGATTCAGGTTTCTTTAGGTTTTAATCATCCGCACACGGTCCAGCTCCACGACTTTGGGGAAGCGAATCGCCAACCCTACATTTCGATGGAATATATCGAAGGTAAAAACCTCAAAGACATCATCTGCAAATTTGGCGAGCGTGCTGAACTGATGCCAACACCAATGGTGCTAAGCCTGATGGCCCAGGCTGCCTCTGGGCTTAGCTATGCGCACACCTTTGTTAACAAAGTGACCGGAGAAGAAGTGCGGGCTATTCACCGCGATATTTCTCCGCACAATCTGATTCTGAGCTATGACGGAAATTTAAAGGTCATCGATTTCGGTATCGCTAAAGCGGCGAGCAGCATGCAAGAGGCGACACGTGCAGGGACCATTAAAGGTAAATATGCCTACCTCTCTCCAGAACAGGTGAACGGAGATCTGCTAGACGCGCGCGCCGATATTTTTGCTCTCGGCATCGTTGCTTGGGAAATGCTGACTTTGCGCCGGCCGTTTTACCGTGAAGGCGATTCCGAGGTCACCATCTTAGGGACCATTAACAACTGTGATCACAACGTCAAGGCGCCTTCTTTTTACAATTGCGAAATCCCGCCCGAAGTCGACAAAGTTGTTTTGAAAGCCCTTAGGAGAAACCCAGCAGAACGTTACGCTTCGGCTGCAGAGTTTCAGGTGGCGTTACGTCAGGTGATGCAACAACACTATCCAAACTATACCTATGCGGACTCGGCAAAAACGATGCACACCCTTTTTGCGGACGAAATTCGTGACGAACGTAAAGAGATTCGTGAGCTGAACATGCAGGTGCAGATGTCGCTCAGTAACGCTGATGCTACCGTCGTTGAAGGCGGACACCGTCCAGGTCTGGTCACCGGCGTTATGCAGGGAATTCGCGCGGTTGTGCCCGTCAACGACAACGTGGACTTACGACTTCGAGAGATCGAATTCGCGATGAAGAAGAAGGCCTCGACTCGACATTATGTGATGTTCGGAATTTATGTAGTATCGGTGATCTTGCTGAAGCTCGATGATTCCTATCCAATTTTTGATTTTTTAATCCCGCATTCGCAAGTAGCGATGGCTAAGCCAACGGATGAAGATGTCGCGGCAGCAAGGCGGGTCATCGCGAAGGGAAGTGCCCGCACCAATCGCCATGCCCGCAAGGCAGCGAAGGTGAAGAAGCTGGATAAGGGCTCTCGCGTTCCGGCAGCGGTCGCGACTCAGGACGAAAGCGAATAGGACGTCTCATTTCGAGACATCCTATTCGCAATTCTAATTAATCTAACTAAATCCAAAAACTACGGTACGTATCCGAGTGTTCCTTCGACGCGGAATTCTAGACGGCGCTCTTAGCTTTCGCCTTGAGTGCATAGTATTCTTAGAATGCAAACCGAAGGCCAAAGTCGTGGAGCCAAAATGACCACTGTCACCGTATGGAGTGTGAAAAATGCAAAGAAATAAAAATGCTTTCAGAGTAGATTTTAATCTCAAATCCTCTGTTTCACATGAGGAATTGTCTCAAAAACTAAAAACCAACGGATCAGATGTCATTCAAACGAGCAGCGGAATTTGTTTTAAGACAGAAAAAAAGACGCAAGAATTGAGTGAAATTCTTGCGACAGAAATCGCCGCAGGTATCATGTTTCAATCTGTAAAACTAGGTGACGCAGGCTTAGCTCTCGATGTTAAAGCATTTTTTGAGGACGTCGAATAGCACAATGTCCTTTTCGACACCGGTGACCAAGTCCGCTTGGTGTCCAAAAGGCCGACGCTTCTTTGAGTCGTACTCACATTTTTTAGGCCTCCGAGGGTGGTACAAATTTCGTAAGGTAAACCCCATCGAGGTGATTTATGAAAAAAGCTTTCTTGCTTCCAGATTTTAGCTTGTTTCTAGCGGACGTTGCTCCGCAGGCACAAGCCGGTAATTATTGCGCCGCGATTCATGGGAACGGCGAATTGATGCCCGCGCACTGGGGTGCGATGTCGAGCTTGGTGGAAGAAAACGGAATGCCCGAGGCGATGGCGGGTGGTAGCTCCGTATCGATCACGATATTCTTACTCGAGGGTGTATCGTTAAATCCTCTATTCAAAACCGAAAGTGAAAAGGCGCTGATGATAAAGTCGTTTTAGGGTTACCTGGAATCACTTTCACAAACTCCAGAGGGCAAAGCCATCGCCAGCATCCTTGGTGACAAAG
>JACMRP010000378.1 GCA_014376325.1 Pseudobdellovibrionaceae bacterium | reverse complement strand
CGCGCGATGGGCGTCTGATCTGCGCGATCAATACCTACCGAAACGGTACCTTCAGAATCTCGACATAAAAGTTGCACGTTGATGACTGTAAAATACAATCGTCGGCAATTGTGCGACGTCGAATATCCATAGCCGGCCTCACAGGAATTAAATGCTTTTTCCGTCAATCCCAATGCTTCGGGCGACCTGTCCAAATCCAAAGAACGCTTCAACGCGGGATAATCAATAGCGGTTTCTTGCGACTGAGCCGGCGGTAACATCACACGTGGCGGAAGATTGCCAACCGGCAGACTTTCTTTTGGAGTCGATGCACAGCCAACTACAAAAAGACAGAGCGACAAAAAAAGAGCGGGGGTCAATTTTATATTCATGCTTTACAGCTTCGGGTCCTTACCGCGACCGAGCAACTACTTTTTCATAGCCTCGAAATAAATGGACTCGATTTCTTTTGCCCCGTGCTTTTTTTCTAGGTACCGCAGCCCAAAATGAAAGTACGCGGTTCGATTGAAATAATCTGTAAAGGCCGTGTTGATAGCGGCGCCACCGATCGCGCCAAGTATCGGAACTGATTCTGCCAATATTTTTTCTGCAACAACGATCTCAAATCTGGCAGCAATGCTCCCTAGCAGTCGTACTAAAAGTGGAGCCGTGCCCTTCTCGATTGCGAGCAAGGCTTCTTTTGCGGAATGTTTCGCCAAAAAAGCGGAAGCATTTTTAATCATCGAATTAAATGCCATACGATGTGCGAAGTAAGCTGAATTCATTTCGTCATCTTTTTCGGTCACGGAAGAACCCATCGCAAAAACTTGCAGGCACTGCAGACGCGTCTCGGGATCCGTTAAATCTTCGCCAAAACTTTGCGCTATAGTAGCAATTGAGCGAAACATGATCCCGGTGGTCATCGGCAGTTCGATAGCCAAAGTCAAAGGTCCAAAAAATCCGCTGACGGCCCCCGTGACGGCGGTCGCCGCCGAATGCAGGTGGCTTTTTTTAGTTAACTGATCCCAGGAAATTTTATCGGGTTTAGATTTGATCGTCGAAATAGATATGTCCATCGCCTTTGTCAGCGCTTGCTGAGTTACGACCGATATCTTGTCTCGAATTTTTGCGGGCAACCGCTTTTGCACGAGCTCCAGTGGTTTACCAATGGCATTCGCGGTTTGAATTAAGAAGCCGGGGTTTTCTAAAAACTTAGCGGCGTTCTGGATAAAACGAACTTCTTTGTTCGTTAGCTTGGGATCCGTTTTCTTATCCATAATTTCCGCCTAAGGATTCGTTTCGGTCCAAGTCATTGACGGCATAGCTTCTTTTTTAAGTTCCGCATAAAGCGGATTGATTGCGAGATTCATATAAACGTAACGAACATCGTCTTCAACGACGCTTGCAGGAACGCTGAGTAAGTTTTCCGAAACCAATATTAAATATTTCTCAAATTTCAATTCACTGCCGGCTACAGGCTCTTCGCTGTGCTTTCGGGCATCCGCGAACGCTGCTTTTGATTGTTCCAAAATAGTTTCCGGTGTGGTCTTTTTCCATTCCGTTAGTACGAGGCAAGCGCCCACTGCTTGAACTTCTTCTGCCCGAATTGCGGTGCCTAAAACCAAATCTTTTTTTAAAGTCTCATCGCAAGATTTGAATGCCCAAAGGCCATGCGCCAGCAAATGGTTCGCGCCTAATTTTTCTATCGACTCTTCGCCTTCATTAAAAGCGGTCGTCCACTTTTTGCGTGCATCCGCATCTACGATCAAAGTTCGCTGAAGATGCAAAAATGCCAACTTCACTTTATCTTTAATGAGAGTTTCGTTATTTTTTAAATAAAAATTCATTTCAGAATTGAAGATTCCTAAATGAACCATTGCACCGCCAACGCCCGGGATGCCGGTGAATTTATGGTGACTGCTAAAGTTTTTTTCTAGCTTTGCGATGATCATGATCACGTCACGCGGAATCATCGGAAATGATTTTTTCATATCAACGACTTCGGCAAAAATATCACGAGCGGCCGGAATCAGGCTAGAGCCACCGATGCCGTAGTGATCAACACCAAAAGAATTGATTGAATCAAAATACGAACGGCTCACTTCTTGAATCTGGGTGATTTGAGTAGAAATAATTTTCCAGCGGGAAATCCATGTCATTATTCATCTCCATCT
>JACMRP010000377.1 GCA_014376325.1 Pseudobdellovibrionaceae bacterium | reverse complement strand
TGAAAAATGATAGCGGCGGTAAAGTGTACGCCTGCGAAAAGTTTCCTAATTTTGAAATGCTGTTGCAAGCAGAGGGCGTCGCCAATTCCGGAAACACCCCGACGATTGTGATTCGGGGCCCTTGCGTTAGTTCAGACGATGGACGCGGGCTGAATCCGTTGATGATACCGCTAAAGAGTCTTCACAAAAATCTGCGCGAAAATCCTATTTTCCGCGTCGGTATCGGACAAGGCACGGATTCGTTTATTTTGTCGGCACAGTATCTGTATGGCGATTGGCCACGGTACTGGAATGTCGTCGGCGTAAAGCTGTCCAACGACACCGAAAACATCTCGATAGATGGCTACGAAATCATCTCTCTACTTGACCAGCCGCTGACTTTAGATTTTGCTGAAGATCAGTGATGGCTGCGCTCAAAAAAAACTTTCAGTCCTCTATTGATTTTCCGAATCCCCGCGATGCTATGATCGAAGGGGTTGTCGCCGTTGGTGGCCTGCTGGATGAGGGAACGCTTTATACGGCCTACAGCAAAGGTATTTTTCCTTGGCCACATCCCGACTATCCGCTTCTGTGGTTTTCTCCAGAAAAACGCGGAATTTTAGAATTTAAAGACCTGCACTTGACCCGAAGCTTTGATCGTTTCGTTCGTCAGCACGATCAGGATTTTAAGGTCACTATGGACACCGCATTTCATCAGGTGGTCAGAGAATGTGCGAAACAGCCCCGGCCTGGGCAAGACGGGACTTGGATTTTGCCGTCGATGCTTAAATCTTACATCGACTTTCATAAGGCCGGCTACGCGCACAGTATCGAAGTTTGGCTCAATCAGCAGCTTGTTGGTGGAATCTACGGCGTTTTCATAAAAGGAGTATTCAGCGGAGAAAGTATGTTCTATAAAACTCCGAACGCTTCCAAATTGGCCCTGTACCACTTAATCCAGATATTGAAGTCCTGGGGACTTGAATGGATGGATATTCAAATGGTGACCCCGGTCAGCGAAAGCTTTGGCGGTAAATACGTCGAGCGCGAGGATTTTCTCGAGAAGCTGCAAAGAACCCAAGATGAAAATGAAAATGCGGTATTCCCATGGCCCTCTTAGTCAGTACTTATCAGCTCGAAAAAGCCTTCGCCGGCAAGATATTGTTTAGCGGAGTCAGTCTCGGCATTGAAGACGGCGATAAGGTCGGTCTCGTAGGCCCTAATGGCGCCGGTAAATCCACGCTCATGAAGATCCTCGCTGGCGAAAGCAAAGCCGATGGCGGCACCGTGACGCCTAAAAAAGGTCTGAAGCTCGGCTTCTTGCCGCAGACGCCAGTCTTTCCTGACGGACAAACTATTTTTGAAGCTCTGATGAGCAAGGCCGATGAATACGAAGGTTTGGCGCTGGCTTATGAATGGATGGCGCGTCTGGATTTGAATCAGTTCGGTGAAGAATTTTTAGTTTCTCAATTGTCTGGTGGTTGGCAGAAGCGCGTGGCACTCGCGCGGGAACTCGTGCAAGAGCCTGAGTTGTTGCTGCTGGATGAACCGACGAATCACTTGGACGTTGTGAGCATCCTCTGGTTAGAGGAATTTTTGCAGGGCGCACGCTTTGCGTTCTTGATGGTGACGCATGACCGTTTATTTTTACAGCGGGTCGTAAATAAAGTTTTCGACTTAGATCCAAAAAACCCAAACAATCTTTTATCCGTAAACGGCGATTATCTTCAGTACCTGGAATCCAAAGAGCAATTGCTGAATGCCCAAGCAAAGCTCGAAACCGTTATGAAGAACACCCTTCGTCGCGAGACGGAATGGCTGCGTCGTGGCGCGCAGGCACGACAGACCAAACAGAAGGCCCGCATCGATCGCGCCGGTGATTTGAAGGGCGACGTCGAAACCCTGTCGGATAAAAATAGAAACCGCGTGGCGGGGATCTCTTTCGCAGATGCGGAACGTAATCCACAGAAGTTAATTGAGCTTAAAAACGTAACGAAAGCTTATAACGGGCGCGCTCTGTTCAACGACTTTACATATCTGATCGGTCCAAAAACGCGTTTGGCATTGCTTGGTGAAAACGGTTGCGGAAAAAGTACGCTGATCAAAATAATGTTGGGCCGCGAAGAGCCTGACTCCGGCACGGTATTTTTATCTGACAAGGTGAAGGTCTCTTACTTTGAACAAACTCGTGAAGGTTTGGATTTACAAAAGAGCGTTCTAAAAAATGTCTGTCCGGACGGGGACTACGTTCACTTTCAGGGGCAGTACGTTTTTGGTCGCAGCTATCTAGAACGATTTTTGTTTTCCCGCCAGCAAATGGATCTTCCGGTAGGCAGACTTTCCGGAGGCGAACAAAGCCGACTTCGCTTAGCGCAGTTGATGTTGCAGGATGCATCGGTCTTGGTCCTGGATGAACCAACGAATGATCTGGACGTCGCTACACTCGAAGTACTGAGTGACGCGATTCAAAGTTTTAACGGCGCGGTTATCATCGTCACGCATGATCGTTATTTTATGGACCAAGTCGCGCACGAAATTTTAAGTTTCCCGCGCAAAGAAAATCCCCGCAAGAAACTTGAAAAATTCGTGGGCTACCTGCAATGGGAAGAAGCTTGGTTCGCGAATGCCGAAAACGTGGATGAGCCTTTGCCGATCAAAAGTGAAGAGATGGCAAAACCTGCCGCAAAATCTTCAGAAAAATCTGGCGCGCGAATGTCTTTCAAATTCAAAAATGAACTTGAAGGCATGGAGAAAAAGATTTTATCGCTTGAAGATGATCTTGTAAAAGCGCAGGCCGAATCGATTTCACCAGAGACCGTCAGTAATCCGAAGCGCGTTCAAGAGCTTTACATGAAGATGCCGCAACTACAGAACGAGATC
>JACMRP010000376.1 GCA_014376325.1 Pseudobdellovibrionaceae bacterium | reverse complement strand
TTTAATGATGACGAACAGATCGCCATTCGCGCCGCTGCCGCCGTTAGCACCATCGCCTTCGCCGGCAAGTTTTAATCTTTGATCTTCTTTCACGCCAGCCGGGACATTGACCGAAAGTTTCGCGGTTTCATCTTTGCCGGTACGTTGGCGCACGAAGTGAACCACTTTTTCGGTTCCTAGTGCGGCCTCTTCAAAAGAAATATTCAGGGTGTACCGAAGGTCAGAACCTTTCATTGGACGCCGTCTTGCGCCACCCGAGGCTCCACCGGGGCCAGCCCCGCGCGCGCCAAAGATTTCGCTGAACACATCGCCAAAAATATCTTGGAATTGGTCACCGTCAGCTCCGCGCGCCCCCCCGAAGCCGCCGGCTCCGTATGGATTTCCGCCACCGCCGCCGCCGCCAAACCCACCCTGGGTGCCGGCGTGGCCGAATTGATCATACATCTCGCGTTTCTTTACATCGCTCAAGACTTCATAAGCTTCGGAGAACTCTTTAAACTTATCCTCCGCCTTTTTATCGCCCGGGTTTTTATCCGGGTGATATTGCATGGCAAGCTTACGATAAGCCTTTTTAATTTCGTCGGCAGTTGCCGAACGAGCCACGTTTAATAGCGAGTAATAATCTTTCTTAGACAAAGAGCAGCTCCTTATTCAGGCTTTTTCGCAACGACCACTTGAGCCGGACGAATGACTTTATCATGAAGCTTGTAAGCCTTTTTAAAAACTCGGAAGACGTGACCAGGGGCCATGTCATTCGTTGCTTCGCTGCTCAGTGCTTCCATGACGTTCGGATCAAATGGAGTTCCATGACTGTTGACTTCCGTTACGCCATTTTTAGCAAGTACGGCCTTTAACTCCGAGTTCGTCATTTCGACGCCTTGGATATATGTCGCTAAATTATCTGCAGTCACTTTGGTCGCGAGCGCGCGTTCAAAATTGTCGGCCACATTCAAAACGTCGTTGATAACGCGTTCTGCGCCATACTTGATCAAGTCAGATCTTTCTTTGATCGCATTTCTTTTGTAATTTTCAAACTCTGCACGCAAATACATGTATTCGTTTTTAAATTTCTCAGATTGCTCTTGAAGTTTTTTGACCTCATCCGAAACGTCGAAATTTGCGTCGTCGTCAATTTCGGCCGCGGTGATTTTGCCGTTAGGGTCAGAGGGATTTTGATCAGACACGAAGAGACTCCTTTAAATGCTTAAGTATACCGAAATACTCATCAAACTAAGATTGTGTACGGGGTTAGAAAAGTCAATGCGGACGGGATGTCTTCTGGTCTAAATCTCATCGCCGAGGAAGGTCAGCTGGGCAAAAATTTGATTGCTGATTAAAAGACCCTCGGGCGTCAAAAACCAATGCCCTTTGTCATTGATTTGTAACCAGTTGTGAGTCTTCAAACGCTCAAGAATTTGCAGGACCTTGCCCGCAGTCGCTGTGGAAAACTTGGTGGTTAACTTTTCTGGATCCAGACCTTTTAACATCCGTAAAGAAGTGTGGCAGTAATCCGTCAACGATTGATGTTTGGCGAGCGTTTCAAACTGTGTTTCTGCAAGATGTCCCTGCGGGCTATGAAAGCTTTGCCCTTCAAAAAGGCGAACCTGCTTTTCGTAATCATGAATCGTCGTCGGATTCCAGTATCTTAATCCCCACTCAGTTGCCTTGGAGTAGGAGTGGGCGCTCAGACCCAATCCCCAATACTCTTCGTCTGCCCAATATAGAATATTGTGACGCGATTCGAAGCCAGGTAAACTAAAGTTCGAAATTTCATACTGACGGAAGTCATTTTCATTCAGGCGATTCGCAAGTACCTCAAACATTTCGATTTGATCATCCTCAACGGGACGTCCTTTCGAAAGCGGATGCCCTTCGGGAACGGTCAAGCAGTACGGGCTAATGTGCTTGGCCCCCTGTTCAATGGCGATATCCACATCACGCTTTAGTCCATCCACCGTTTGTGACGGAAGCGCGAACAAAATGTCGAAGCTAAAGTTTAAATTATATTTTCTAAGTAGCGCCAAAGTGTCGAGCGTCTGTTGGGAATTATGTTCCCGATGGACCATCTTTAGAAGTCTGTCTTCAAAAGTTTGTGCGCCGACGCTGAAGCGATTGACGCCTGCGCTAAGATACATTGCGAGCTTCTTTTCATCGACGGTGGCCGGATTGATTTCAATCGTGATTTCAGTTTGGGGTCCAGTTGTATACCCATGGTTTGCGAGCTCTTGAATAATGGCTACAATAAGCTCAGAAGGAATCAGGCTAGGAGTGCCGCCACCGAAGTAAAGCGTGTCCAGCGGGCGGGGCGCATAATAGTTTTTCTTCTGCCGAATCTCTTCGAAAAGAAGTTCGACGTATTTTTGCGGCGGCATGATCTTGAATTGTTCATAGGTCGCAAAATCGCAGTAAGTGCAACGCTGGATACAATACGGAATATGAACGTAAATTCCAAAACTCATAGGAGCAGTACTTAGAGTATGTCTAAAAAATATCAACTAAAAAACGGTTTGAAGGTCCTTTTATTAGAGTCACACAAGTCGCCGGTCATCTCGGTGCAGATGTGGGTCAAAACCGGTAGCGCCGACGAAAAAAAAGGCGAAGAGGGAATCAGTCACTTCATCGAACATTTAGTCTTTAAAGG
>JACMRP010000375.1 GCA_014376325.1 Pseudobdellovibrionaceae bacterium | reverse complement strand
TGTTTGCCCGCAACGATATCCTTTATTGCGGCAAGGTCCGCATCGGCTCCGGCAACGAAGACCTTGCCGGTCAGGCCCTGTTCGTTCAGTGCCTGGACCGCCCCGCGGGCCATCCCGGAGTTATTTGCGATCACGGCTTGGATATTGTTTTTGTTTTGCGTGAGCGCATTTTCAACGGTGGCCATCGCTAGGCTGGAACTCCAGCCTTCATGATTCTTTTTCATGACCACTTTGATGTTCGGGTATTTCTTAAGCACGCTTTCAACGCCGCGGGTGATTTCGTTCGCGACCGAATGACCGGCTTGGCCCAGCAGTAAAATATAATTCCCTTTTTCGGACGTGGCCTTTACGGCGGCTTCGGCCTGAAGAACGCCGACTTTGAACGAATCCATCGTCACGTAAAAATCTACCGGCGCGTTCGATATCAAACGATCGTAGGCGACGACCGGGACTTTATCATCGTGGGCCATCTTTACCAAGTTTGCGGCCGCTTCGGAATTTACCGGCTGAATGACCAACGCCTTCACGCCTTGGGAAAGTAAGTTTTCGACTTTTGCCGATTGGGTTTGGGGATTGTTGTCGGCAGAGACTACGATTGCTTCGAAGCCGAGTTTTTTTGCTTCTTCGTTAAAGTACTTTTGATCTTTCTGGTAACGCTCTTCTTGAAGGGTCGAAAGGACAAGACCAATCTTTATGGGCGCAGCCCAAGCGTTCGATGCGAATGTGAAGAGGACTAATAAAAGAACTGATTTTAAATTTAATTTCATAGGCTACCTTGCTGAAGTTGACTTACCTATCCTTTGCTTAAAAACCTACATCGGGGCAACAAAATAATCACAATTCTTTTACCTTGGAATTTGACATATTCACGGCAAAGATAATGAGAGCCTATTTACATCCTTACTTCGTGGTGAACACGCGTCAGCAATCGCGACTTCGTTCGGCCCTCTGATCTTTGCTTCTGTAATCGCATCCGCCGCGGTTCATGATGAATGTGATTTTATCCGTGACGGTCTAGATCATTTGCCGAGCGGGGGCGGCGTCATAACAATTCCCGCGGGAGCTTTTATCTGTCGAAGTAAAATTATCATCAAAACGGACAACGTGATCGTCCGGGGTGCGGGCGAAGGCCTTGCCACGCTGCGTCTTGCAGGCTTGTCACCATCACCAATGCTGGAGATCGGAAACGACAAGGTCGTTTTGGATGAAAATGGCAACTGGGTCACCTCTACCAGAGTTACAAACATTGAAGTTTCTGACCTAACAATTGACGGAAATTTAGCGAATCAAGATCCTAAAAAAGAATGCGGCAACGGCAGTTGCAGCTGTGACGTTTCGAACATTAGAAATAACGCGATCACCATTCGCGGTGCCTCATTTGTAAAGTTGAACCGGACGCATTTTTAAGCAAAAGCTGATTATATTCGATTTCGACGGCACGATGGTGGACAGCGAAATTATTGCGGCTCGTGTGTTTCCCGCAGTTTGGGCGGGTATGGGCGTATCGATGTCCGAAGAATTTTTTCTGTGCAACTTCGTCGGAACGGGGCCAGATGCCGAAATTGTGAAGTCGACCCTGGCGCTGCTGCCACCGAACGCGATGAAAATTGCTGATGATAAATTTGATGAAGAATTGAAAGTCAGTCTGACGGCGGTTCATGGAATGCAGGACCTTGTTTCGAAGCTAACTTGTCAAATATGCGTGGCATCGAACAGCTCACCCGAATATTTAAAGATGGCCCTACAGAAAACTGAGTTATCGACCTTTTTCGGCGACCGAGTTTATAGCGCCCGGACGTTGAAGAATGCGAAGCCTGCGCCAGATGTATTCTTGCACGCGGCAAAAAGCTTAGGTTTTGAACCATCAGAATGTCTTGTCATCGAGGACAGCCCTTCAGGAATTCGTGCCGCACAGAATGCTAAGATGAAAGTAATCGCGTTTACGGGCGGATTGCATTGTAACAAAGAGGTTGTCAGAAAATTGCTAAATTATGCGGCCGATACTTACTGCAACACCGTAGAAAACCTGGACGCAGAAATTACTAAATTTTTATCGACGACCGTGGCCTAGATCCATTAGCCTGACTGCATGATTTTGGAATTTATTGAATACCTTCGAACGCGAAGTTCGAAACTGGCCAAAGAATGGGGCTACGCCTACCAGACCGTTTCACTCAAGTACCGTTCTCGCCGGTGTGCCGGCGCTTGGCAGAGCCACTTAGAACAAAGTCATAAGCTGATTCGGGAACAGTTTCAAAAGATCAAGCCGAAATCGATTATGATCATCGGAAGCGGTCTATTGATCGAGATTCCTATTCAGGATTTAATTAAATCGGGAGTAAAAATATACTTAGTCGATATCGTTCACGCTAAAGAAGTTCGACGTCTGGCAAAGTTGTATCCGCAAATTGAGCTGATAGAAAAAGACATCTCGAGCCTGCTTGAAATTCTTAAGAAAGGTATGGCACCGTTTCAGCTAAAAACAATTCCGTGGGGGACGTTAACGCCATGGGATCTGCCAAAATCGGACTGGGTTATTTCGGCAAATCTGCTTTCGCAAATTC
Source organism: Pseudobdellovibrionaceae bacterium (assembly GCA_014376325.1). The sequence goes on along the minus strand of JACMRP010000375.1, from coordinate 576 downwards.
CGCTGATGATCTCGGAATCATTGCCAATGAGCACGGAAGTTTACGATGAGTTCGCACGAAAAGTTCGCGACCAACACATCGAAAGATCGCTTCAGCTCAGTGACAAAGTTTTGTTGTTCGCAGATTTCGAAACCCGGTATATCGGCCATGACGGCAAACGTATTAAAACGGAAGCCTACGAAGTGAATTTACGTGATCTAAAATATATCCGCGATTGGACATGGGAGATTTCCCCTTTCGGAGAAACCTCTAAAGATTATAAAATCGAAATGCTGGTAAAGGCTTACTGGAAGTTTTGAACTTGTCCGATGTAAGGCAGGTTGCGGTAGTAACCTTCGTAATCTAAACCGTATCCAACCACAAATTCATTCGTGATTTGGAAACCGACGTAGTCCAGTTTGCATGGAACTTTCAGTGCTTCTGGTTTTTCAAGCAACGCGATTGTCGTCAGGGAAGCTGGTTTGCGGGACATGATAGAATTCTTTAAGTAGTTCATCGTGATGCCGGTATCCACGATATCTTCGACAAGCAAAACATGTTTGCCTTCGATAGGGTGAGTTAAATCCAAAGTCACTT
>JACMRP010000374.1 GCA_014376325.1 Pseudobdellovibrionaceae bacterium | reverse complement strand
GTTAAGGCTGATAAAGCCCCACCGGTATGTAATTCCGACTCCTCAAGGATACTGTCTTAAATCTCTAATACGCCATCTGGCGGTCGAAGACCCTTCTTCTTGATTTTCTCAACCAGTGTCGTGCGATTCAGCTTTAACAGCATCGCTGCTTGATTCCGGTTCCAGCCAGTTTTTTCCAACGCTCGTAGAATCAATGCATTTTCGTAAGTATCGACGGCAGTGTTGAAATCTAAACCGGATTCTGGAATTTCCATCACGCCGACTTCTTTAGTTACGCCCTTGCCAGCCTTGTACTTCAGTGGCAAATCGACCACTTCCAAATTGCCGTGACCCTTCAAGATGGTCATGCGCTCCATCAAATTTTCAAGTTCACGAATATTTCCCGGCCATGGATAATACACCAGGCATTCGAGTGCATCGTCGGTGATCCCCTGCAGGGCACGGCCTTTATTTTTGCCGAAAGACTCCATAAAATGTTTCAGCAACAATGGGATATCGGTCTTGCGTTCCCGCAGCGGCGGAATTGTTATCGGAATGACGTTCAAGCGGTAGTAAAGATCTTCACGGAAGTTTCCGAGTTCAACCGCTTCTTCTAAATTTACGTTCGTCGCCGCGATCACGCGCACGTTCACCTGAATAGTTTTTGCGCTGCCCACCGGTTCAAAGCATTTTTCTTGAAGGGCGCGAAGGAGCTTCACCTGAAGCGTCGGGTCCATGTCGCCGATCTCATCCAAGAAAATCGTCCCGCCATCCGCAAGCTCAAAGCGGCCAACGCGATTGGCAATGGCGCCGGTAAAAGCACCCTTGATGTGACCGAAAAGCTCACTCTCTAATAATTCAGCCGGGATCGCGCCACAATTGATGGGAATAAAAGGTCCCGTTGCGCGCGGCGAATTATAATGAATTGCTCTCGCGACTAATTCTTTGCCGGTGCCGGTTTCGCCGTGAACTAAGATATTCGAATCAGAATCAGCAACACGCTCTACTAAACGAAGCACGCCCTGGATTTCATCGCTGGTGCCGATGATCTGGTCGAACTTATATTTACGGCTGAGTTCGGTACGAAGCTGCTGATTTTCTTGCGTCAGCTGCTTGTGCGTAAGTGCCCGGTCCACCAGCACGATCAGCTCGTCTAAATTGAAAGGCTTCGTCACAAAATGGAAGGCGCCTTTTTGAGTAGCGCGAACCGCCGCTTCGATCGTCGCGTGGCCGGTTAGAATGATGACCTCTATCGCGGGATAGATATTTTTTAAGAAAGACATAAATTCGATGCCGTCGCCGTCAGGCAAATTTAAGTCAACGATCGCGAGGTCAATCGCGGTGTCTCCTTGGCAAAGCAGCTTGGCTTCTTCGATACGGTTTGCGGTAATGACATTCAGACTTTTGCGATCGAGCACTCGGAAGAGTGCTGTCCTCAAACTTGATTCATCATCCAGAATCAGAACGCGATGATTGCGCATGAACCTTCCTTCCTTGGTGGGTTCTCGGTGTACCAATATAGATTAAGTTATTTTTGACGGGACTGTCAAAAATTCCGCTCTAGTGTAGAGTTTCAGGACCTCAAAACTGGACGAGGGAAGGAAATTTTTGCCAAGGTCTCGTGGTTGGTCGAGGAAGAAATTTCCAAGGTGCCACCGTGGTCCTCGACAATTTGCGAGGCGACAGGAATGCCGAGTCCGGCACTTTCTTTTTCATAATTTTCACCATTATTTTTAACCGAAATCAAATAGCGATCTGCAGACTGCTGGAGCCGTACTTCAAGCTGACCTTTGAAAGCCTCATTGCCTTTTCTACGACGGCTCAGGATCGCATCAAAACCACTTTGCAAAATATTTTTTATTGCTTGCGATAGCAAATTTAAATGACCGCGTGTAGGAAAATGATTGTCCGGTAAATCAAGAATGACATCAATAGCTTGAGACTTGATTTGCAACTCAACGATTTTATAAGCGCGCTTCACGACATCGCGAAGGTCGAGGTCGGTGATTTCATCGACGTTTGGATTTCGCGTGAAGCCGAGCAAATTCTGAATAATTTCTTTGCAACGAAGGGCGCCGGCTTCCATCTCTAAAATATCGGGATACAATGCGTGGTCTTTAGGCAGATCCATTTTGATCAACTGAACGAATGAAAGTATTCCACCGAGCGGATTGTTCAATTCATGAGCAATGCTGCTGCCGATAGTCCCGAGCTCTGCCAATTTTGCGGTTTCCAGAAGTTGTTTTTCTAAACTGAGTCGCTGAGTAATATCGTGGTAGATATTGACGAAGACGGCGGGCTTTTGCGGATCTAGGGCTAAGCTTTGGCTGTAAACGTCCAGAGACTTATTTCCCTTGGGTTCTTTATGATCTAGCCGGAAGTTCTTTCCGCGTTGGCAGCCCTCGCACGGAGTTTCGCGGCGGTACAGCACTTCAAAACATTTTCGCCCAACAACGGTTTCGTTGTGGCGATTCGTGATCGCAGAATTCGCCTGAATCAAATCAAAATTTGCATCGATAATCGCAACTGGGTCCGATACGGCATTGAACGTCGCTTCCCACTGTTTTTTGAGCTCTTCGGATTCTTCCAATTTTTGAATGCGTCCGAGCGCTAATGAAACCGCTTCGGCAACACGATTTAAAAAATCCACTTCATCCCTTACAAACGGACGATCTGGCGGTCGCATAAAAAAGATGCTTCCGATGCGTTCGTGCTGTCGGAAAAGCGGAACGCGCTGTTGGGTAAAACTTAACTTAGTCTCGACTTGTTCTGAAAACAAATTGTCCTGAGGAGCGAAGAAGATACGTATCCATGAAGTCTGGACCGTCGACGCCAAAGACTCATTCAGCAATTTTTCGATTTCAACTAAGGAGTCTGCTTGGTGAACGGCCATCAGGGCGTGCTTCAATCCTTCAATGCGAACATTTGTAAGGTAAAGTTTGCGGCGGGCTTCGGTCAAAAACTTTGTGCGCTTTTCGACCCTCAGTTCAAGATCAACTTGGAGCCGCGTCAGCTTGTCTTTTTGTTCACGGATTAGCTTTTCTAAATTTTTATCCTGCTTCTGACGATTCACCTCTTCAAGAGCGCTAAAAAAATGAGCCTCGATATCGGTCTCTTGAAACGAGCTGAGTACGCGAAACAATGGATAAAGCTCATGTATGTCGGCAAGTTGCTCGGGAGGAAAGTCTTTTGGCACGACGGCAATCCACTGTGCTGCCGAGTTATGATCCAGAACCTGGTGGTAAAACGTCCCAAACTTTTTTTCAAGTATCGACGTGACGGACAGTGCCACAACATCACAAACGGCATCTTTGCTCCACGCCAGCGCCTGAGTTAAGTCCGGCAAAATTTGTGAACCTAAGTCCACAAGCCGTTCTTCCCAAGGCCCGATCAATAAAAAGCTCGATCTCATCGTTCGCATGAAATGATTTTACGGAAATTCAACCAGAATGGCAGAAGTTTATTTTAGACCCCAGCGGGACGGGAGATGTATCGACCTGAGTCTAGCCAATGGGAATATTGACATAGTGATAAGTCTCAAAGAAATTCATTTGAAGGAAGCCGAAAAGGCGATGACTAAGTTAGGTTTGCAATCACGACTTCCAGTCAGGGCCGAAGATATCTACAAGTTCAAAAAAGAGTACGTTGAAAATCGGAATTTGATTACGTGGTCGTTCGTTGACCATTCCAATCCGACCCGGCAAATTGACATTCTAATTACTCAGGCCTACGAAGATTTAGATGTCACCTCCGTTGCGTTCGGGGGTCAGAAGATTCCGGTGGTTTCTCTGAGGGGCCTTATGGAAATGAAACAAAAAGCGGGGCGGCCCCAAGATCTAATCGATGTCGAAAATATTCAGGAGAAATTGCGTGGCAAAAAAAGTAGTCATCGAGAACGCTCAGTAAGTCCCGAGGAAGCAGTTGAGTTTTTAGAGTCCTTCCGGATTTTGATGTCTGAAAAGGACGAGCCAACGAAGCTGATAAGCATTCGAATACCAGAGAATATCTTGAATCTCCTAAAGACCAGAGCGAAATTGGATGGCAAAAAATATCAGTCGCTCATTATTGAATTATTAAGAAAAGATATCAAAACTTGGCGCTAGAGCGCGCAGGCCTTCATAAGCTCGGCGTGTTTGTAGATAGTTACGTCCGGATAGTCCTCACGCAAGGAAGGAACTTCGCCGACGTGTTCGCCGTGGCAAAAATAACATGTGCGAGCGCCGCATAGTTTCGCATACCTGATTTCCTGAGAAAGACGGTTGCCGATACTGAGTAATTCTGCCGGCATTATCGATTGGGTTGCGATAATTTCGGTAAAAGCAAATTGCTTCGTTTGCTTCAAAAAGTTATTAATCAAATAAATTTTCCTAAAATATTTCTCTATTCCGAGTGCGGCTATCTTTTTTGACTGCGCGGCCGGTTCACCTGAAGTTACTAAAAATAAAGTATACTTTGCAGAAAGTAATTTTAAATTTTCTTCGGCACCATCCATCAGCGGCAAACGCGCAGGCACTTCAGGATTGTAAAAAGCTTTCAATGCCGAATGCAAAGCAAGTTCTGGCTGGGAGGTTCCGAATTTCTGTATGAAACCTTCGAAAATTTCGGAGTGGGTCTTTTCTGCCGCGAGTCCGGCGCGCCACTGAAGGCAGGTGTCGATGTCGCTGTTCACTCCAGCACTGAGCATGGCTTCGCAAGATCGGCGCGCGGCCAGTGGGACGAGCAGCTGGCTTGTGTCCAGGAGTGTATCGTCTAAGTCGAAAGCGATGCATTTGATCGGGGGCATGGATTCCTTAAAGTTCAAAGTCCGTGGTCATTAAGCGGCTAAGGCCGGGCTCGAAGTGTTTCCAAACTTCGTCGAGGCGAATATGTTCTTGTTCTTCGATGCAGATCACGGGCACGCGGTGTTCGAGCCAACCGTATTGGCCAAGGCTTCCCGGTGTCGGGTAGCCAATATCTTCGCGCACCGGGTAGCCGGTATCGCCGGTCAAAATTTCCGAAGCCACCTTGCCAGGGGCGCCGGTGTAAACAACACAAGGCTCCCAGGAATGAAAATGAACAATCAGTTTTGGTTTCTCGATCGTTATTAGCTCGACGATTGCCCGTGTTTCGGCCTCGCTTCCGGGACCGGGTCCGGGGGAGTAGCGGGACGCTTTGGCTTCTGCCGACCAGTCTTTCGACGGAAAGTTTCGGTTCAGATCAACGCCATTGTGATTCGTTCGTCGATGTCCCAGATAACCGTCAACATTGATACAAGGAATGAGCAACCACGAATGCAGAATCTTGTCTGCGGAAGTGTTTTCGACCTCGGTCAACCAGTTCAAAAATTCGTGAGCAAGCCGAACGCCTTCGGGCTCATCACCGTGAACGCCGCCAACAAACAGAATGGGCGCTGTGGCTTTTCCATCACGGATGTGTTTTTTTTGATACAACTCAATCGGAGTGCCGCGGAAGCTTCGGGCCCAAGAAGTTTGGTGAAAAATTTTCGCTTGCATATGATAATTAAGCCTGATTTTTAGAAGCTTGAAAAGGACATAAATTCCATGGCGAAAAATGAAGCTCAGGTTCCCACAAAGAAACCTCCGGTTGATGC
>JACMRP010000373.1 GCA_014376325.1 Pseudobdellovibrionaceae bacterium | reverse complement strand
TTCCGAGTGATTTCCATAGGATAAGTATCTGGCGATAGACGAAGGGCCGGGCCCCGGGAACGGTGTCTCAGCCGTAGATGTAAAGTCGTTTATTATTCCCAGAATCCCGATCTAGAACACCTAGACCAAGGTCCCGTGACTTCTGCAATTTGCGCATAACGCGTAAAGTCATTGAACGTTATTTTTCGAGATATCAAGAACTTACGGCGGCACGGGCGTTTGCAATGACATTGTGTAACCTGCGCAATCCAAGGAGTATTGAATGAAAGGAAACAAAGAGGCTATGGAAACGAAGATCCACTTCAGACGTTGTCACATCTGTGGGACCCTCAACGAGTCGCCGGGTCAGTTGATTACAAACTGCACCGACTGTCGGAAGCATCTTGCGCCATTTCATTATTTCGATGAGAGTATCTTTATGGGACTGCCTCTCCGAAAAGCTAAGCCCGAGCAACCCTCGTCGCTGCCTTTCAAATCTTACCCGCCGATCTGGGGACTGACTGCGTACTGGTAGTAGCAACCTAAAAGGGAATTCATGAAGGTCACGTTAGCCGACATCCAAAAAGCGCGCGAAGTTTTAAAGAACGTTTCCCAGAATACGGAAATGGAATTTTCTGCCAGCGCGAGCAAACTGATCGGCAGCGACATTTACTTCAAATTTGAAAATACCCAGCGCACCGGCAGTTTCAAAATCCGCGGTGCCTATAATAAAATCGCAAATCTGACGACGGAAGAAAAAAAACGCGGAGTCGTCGCGAGCTCCGCTGGCAACCACGCGCAAGGTGTGGCGCTCAGTGCGGCTTTGGCCGGCGTCGAGGCGACGATCGTCATGCCCGAAAATGCACCGCTGACCAAAACGAATGCTACGAAAGGTTACGGCGCAAACGTCATTCTGCACGGCGAGATTTACGACGACGCTTATGTGCACGCACGCTTATTGGAAAAAGAAAAAGGCTACGTGTTCGTTCACCCTTATGAAGACGAATTCATTATTGCGGGTCAAGGCACCATCGGCTTAGAAATCCACGAAAAGGTCGCGGATCTTGATACCGTCGTCATTCCGATTGGCGGGGGAGGATTGATCAGCGGAGTCTCCACCGCGCTGAAAGCGTTGAACCCAAATATTCGCATCATCGGCGTGCAGTCGGACCAAGCGCCGGGCATGTCGCAGCTTTTCTACAAACAAAATCTTGAATCAAGAAAACGTATTTCTACTATTGCCGACGGCATCGCGATCAAAACTCCGTCGAAGGCAATGTATGATCACTTTATTTCGAAAAATGTCGATGAAGTCGTCACCGTTTCGGACGACGAATTGGCCGAAGCAATCGTCTACTTACTGGAACGCGCAAAAACTTTGTGTGAAGGTTCGGGGGCCGCAGCGATGGCGGCAGTCATGAACCGTAAATTAAATCTCGGTAAAAAATGCTGCGTCATCTTGAGCGGCGGCAACGTGGACCTGAACGTGATCGCAAAAATCATCGACAAAGGTCAATTCAAGCGCGGCCGCTTGGTAGAGCTTTCGGTCGTGGTTGACGACTTGCCGGGCAGTCTTTCGCGCATGACCCAAGTCATTGCGGAACAAAAAGCCAACATTCTGGAAGTGCATCACGACCGAATTTCTCAGGGATTGTTTTTACGCGAAACGCGCATCGACTTCGTTTTAGAAACGAGCGGCCCGGATCACATCGAAAAAATCAAAGCGGCACTGATGGCTGCCGGCGGCAAGATTCTTTAGTTCGAGGACGACTCCGCCAAAGGATTACGTTCGAATTAACGTCAGAAATTTCATTGAACATTAGGCTCCTAAAACCAGACCTGGTCCGACCTCGGATTGAATCGACTTTCTAAAAGCCTCAGTTAAAATTACAGCAGGAAATAAGTTTATTACTAATTTAAGGAAGTTCAAAATGAAGCTGTTACTTCGATTAAGTTTTTCGTTGATTTCTGTGTTGATTCTTTCTTTTGTATTTTCGGCCTGCTCGGGAGGCTCTTCGGGATCCGGTTCATCGACCGCATTCGGAGTCCCCAAGGTCGAAATGAAATGCAACGGCGATTCTTGCATCCAATAGAAAAAGGAGAATACATATGAAAAATTATAAAAATGTTTTTTTAGCAGCGTTTATCCTAAGTGCCTCGGTCAACGCGGTGGCGGCTCCTCAGTCGCTGCTCGATAGGGTTCGCGAAGGTTATTTTCTGATTGCGGGATATCCAAGCACGATTATTTCTAGCGGTCCTCCGCAAGATGGCTTGATCTCTCTGATGGAATTCTTTTCCTCGAGTGCGCAGACAATAGCGCAATCGAATGGCGTCGCTGCTTGCGCTGCGGTTCCCGCTTCCGGAACTGTTGCCGGCAGCATTACCGTACCGGCCTCACTTTCGAATTTTCTAGGTACCACTGGAGCCGCGACGCTGACTTACGGAACTCCGGTTGTGACTGCGCCTGCGGGCTGGAATGGTGCGGGTTCCTTATTCCAAAAACGCGTGCTGGTGACTCGATCTGGAGGTATCGCTTTCGCGATGGAATTTAATTGCGGTACGGACGAACTATTCACTTCGCTTTCGATCCCGGGCGATAACGTCACCAACAGTACGCGGGACATTAACTTGTACATCAGCAAAAGCGGAGCTTCGGTTTCGGCAGATTTTTTGATGACGGTCAGCTTAAGTTCAAGAACCAATTTGGTCGATTCGCAACTGGTCCGTTTGGTTACGACTAACGGGGTGGTCTTTAAAGTGTCGAACACCAACGTAACGATGAGGGATGCGACTTATACTTGCGGTGGGTCCGCATGTGGCGATCAATTCGGTTACGAGCGATCCGTCATGGTGGGGAACGCAACGACGAAGATAAGCTCTCTGTACTACAAGGCAGTAAAACCTGATTTGACCGGAAGCCCTGCCTTAGCGACTCGCAAAGGATTAATTACGGAAGCGAGCACGACGGCGGCAGCAGGCGCGGATCCGGTATTCAGCGCCAGCGAAGGCAGTCAAAATTCCAGCGCGATCAAATCAGGATGCGTGAACTTCGTTACGCGTACGGATCCAGGGACCGGCGCGTTTTGTTCCGGTGATGGAACGACGCTTCCGGACCCAACCGCGGCCCCACTAGCGGATGCGAGTGGATCCTTCACCGTCAACTGGGTGAAGAGCACGTTAGCCAGTAAAATGAAATACGCGAATTGAATCTCCAAACCCGGCCATCACAGAGCCGGGTTTTTTTTACCTGCAGTCGAAAGGAAGCTTAACGATGGCTCAACTCATTTACGCTTCTGTGATGTCTATCGATGGTTATATCGGCGATGGCCACTATGATTGGTCCATACCTACCGAAGGTTCGACCGCGTTCATCACGGAAATAATGCGTCCTTTCTAAACAACGGCCGCGTGTTCGCGTTGGCAAAAGAAGCTGGTTACAAAGGTCCCTATTTTACGCCTTGGGTTGAAGAGTCGAAAATCGCGGGCGAACTGGAAACTCGCGGCGTGTGGAAGTAGTGCTTTCTAAATTGAGTCTGGAATACGGGAATCAAAGAGATCGATGATTCCAATAAAATAAGCTAGGTATTGCTTTGCATTCTTTCTAAATTTTTGGCGCGTCGTCTTAAGATGCGAATCAATTCCGCCGCGAGTATTTTCGTATGAGGTTTTCCGAATAGAACTCGCCAAGTCATTTCTAGCTCGGTTGTGGAATCCGCAAAGGACTCGTAAATTCTGGATACGATCGCTTCCACCGTATTCGAACGGAATAATATGATCGACCTGCAAGCAGAAGTGGGACCCGCATCTCAGCTGACGACGAGTTTTTATCGAAATGTAAGATCGCTTTCGCGGTTTCAAGTTCGTGACTCTGGAATCCGGGAAGCTTTGCGTTGCGCTTTCTGCAGGTTCTGCAACTTTGACTACCCTAGAGTCGATTTTGCATTCTAATTTGGATGCATTGGAATTTTTGCCTTCCAGTTTGTCGACATACTTCTGCGCTAGATGTACGAATGCCTTCGCTAAATCATTGTTCGGCACGGAGTGGGAAATCAAGCTTTGAATTTTTCGGATCAGCTCATACTCCTCGCTCGTAAAGATCATCAAGGCGGTCACGGTCTCATTACTTTGCGGAGTTATCTTCTGATGCTTTTTCGGCGTATAGTCCATTTCCACAGAGAGGACTTTTTCGGTTTCGAAAATAGTCTTGTTCTCGATCTGCTCGAAAATCAAATCTGACTGCTCAGCCGTAAATTCGCGAGCGGCTTTTTCCTCTTGTTTCATGCACTGGCCGACCTTAATCAGCGGCGTGAGATTCCGAGATCCGTCCTGCACTTTATCGATGACTTGCGGATTCACTTTGAGAACTCGAGCCGCATCGATGCGATCGTAAGCCTGATTGCTGGAATACTTATGGCGAAGGGTTAAAAGTTTTTAAATCGATTCGTAACCAAGTTGCAAATGCAATTTGCGCACTGATATTTCGTGAATGTATTGAAGTACTAAATGCGTGGCCGCTTTTTCGTTTAGCACGGCGCGATCGAGCTCTTCCATCAGAACATCGGCCGCTAGTTTCGATAAGTTTGCATCCATCATGGTCGCTTCCAAAATTAAGTTAGAAAACTTATATCACGACTTTTGAGTGCAGAATTTCGAGTTTTGCCAGCAAATCACAACAGTGTGCGGACGATCGCAGAACAGCGCTTTACCTCTCAAAACCTGGATCAGGCGCTCTGATTCTCCGAACAAGAGTCCGGACTCGCGCTGAAAAAAAGAAGCCAGCACGATAGAAACCTGAACGCGAAAATCACACCGCAAGCAATATTTTAGAATAATTTAGTTCGCGCGAAGCTTCCCGGATTCCAGACTCAAATGTGAAATTGAATCGTTATAGTGGTGCGAAATGAAAGTATGTGTCGTGAGCAAAATTCGGGTAGCATGCACATTAATAATTTACTTTGTCCTCGTTGGTTGTGCGCCGCCGGCGTGGAACAAGTGTCCGGCCAAATCAATCCGGATTAAGGTTGCCGAATAAGCGGGCCCGAGGCCGGAACGACTTACTTCGTGTGGAAATGTGCCAGTGATAAAAGAGTTGTCGTCGCGCAAACAAGTTTTGTATTGGGGAGGATGTCCGCGCATAAGTACGACTCTTCTGGCGACAACTTAACTGAAATTGAAAAGAGCGTCAGCCTCGATCTGGGCCAAGAAAAATGCAGAAGTGGCGGGAACTGGACAACGGGGCAAAGCCCCTAAGCCTTTTCGGTCTTTTCAACTTTTTCCGTGCGATCGAAGTGACCCCACAGCTGAATCCTCAGCTCCGTTTGTGGAGCTAAGTCCGTACTTCCTTGGGAAGCCAGCCTTGTCCAGTCAGCGCCTTCCGTGCGGGTCTC
>JACMRP010000372.1 GCA_014376325.1 Pseudobdellovibrionaceae bacterium | reverse complement strand
GGTTGGGCAAAGAATCAATGCCTGGATCGTGCTGTCTGCGAGTTCTAATGAATTCAAAATTGGCAATGCGAAGGCTGCGGTCTTACCACTGCCGGTCTGTGCCTGACCAATGAGGTCTTTTCCTTGAAGCAGAATGGGGATGCTCGCTGCCTGAATAGGTGTCAGGTGATCAAAACCAAGTTCGGCGGCAACAGTCAACAAAGACGGCTTTAAATTCAGAGAGCTAAAGTCAGATGTCATGGTCAGCCTTTTAGCAGAAACGGCGGCAGCTGACCAGCGTAAGAGTTACACTTCGAGGTTTCGCTTGAAATAGATTTTGCCCGAAACGGAATAGCAGGTTGCGGAGAATGTGCTGCCGAGTCCCTTTGCCGTCGAGTCGACCATAATGTAATTACGATCTCCGATGGAGGCCCCCATAAGTCTGCGTTTATTAGGTATGACCCCGGGTGCGCCGGGAATACCATTTGAGTGGACCGCGCTCGATGTCAGTTCGTAAGTGCGGTAGCCAACTTCGGGCGTGTCGATCAGCGAAATTTCACTAAAATGCACGTCCCCTGAGACAAACACCACCTTAGAAGGCGTCGTTTTAAGTTCTTTCATGAAGCCCGCGAACTGACCCACGTGATCACGTGAAAGGGACGGCTTGAAAGGTGCAGACGGAAAGACCTGGCTTCCGGTCATCAGCCATGTGGGGCCCGAGTTTTTGCGCATAAGCTCGAGCATCCAGGATTCTTGCTCTTGTCCCCAGTGGGCGTAGCGATCCCTGGAGCCGTTGCGGTCCCGAAACGTACGGTTATCTAAAAGCAAAAACAACTGTTCGTTGTACTGAAAGGCCGTGCTGATGCCGGGCCCTCGTTTAATAAAACGACAGTGACTTTCTTCTTGGGCAAAAAATTGCTGGAAGTTCCACTGGGACTCTTGAATGTAGGGATAAGTAAAACGGTTTGAATCGTTCAGACCAAAATCATGATCGTCCCACGTTGCTAAAATCGGAATTAATTTTTTGCTGTAGTAAATCTCTAACACGGTTCTGGCTTCGCAAAATCTTTTCCACAGGTGAGTGGGGTCTGCGCCGTCCTTGGGTGCACCCTTATCTGCATAGACGGTGTCCCCGACAAAAAAGATCACGTCTGGCTTTTGCAGAACCATATTCTTCCAAATTTCGGCCTCGTGATAGCTTTCTTTTAGGCAAGAACACAACGCGAATTTTAGCGTCGTTTTTGTCAGATCCAGAGTCTGAAACTCTCTAGTATCAGCGATCTGTTGAGTTTTAACATCACGAAGTTTTAACTGAAACACTTCGTTCGGAAAAAGTCCCGAAAAATAAACCTTCGAGATTTTTTTAGGATGCGTACTGAAGATGACCGGACGAACTTCGTCGGGCGGGTAGATGCGCCCCTTTGTGTCTGTAACAAATATTTCGTAGTTTGTTTTTACGTCTTGCAGGATCGAAAATTGCGTTCGGGTTTCATCCGTCGCACCTTGCAGGATTGACGGCCCAGTTTTAAAAACAATTTTCGTTATTTTTTCTGCTTCGGCTTTGGCTCTGCCGGCAAGGGTCAGCACTGCGGTCTGAAGTAGACCCCATTTAATAAAATCGCGACGACGAAATCCCACACAAACTCCTTTTGTGCCGAATCAATTGGAAACCCACACTCGTCCTTGAATGCTGTTTATCAATGGTCTCGAGCTTCCGAAGGCTTGTCTACGTTGCGTGGAACAATCACTCTAGAAGTCGGGTCTTAATTTCGTAAATACGGTGGGTTAGCGATCGACGGATTGTCGGCGCCCAGCCTAGAGTACAGGGTCGTGGTCGGACTTTCTTGGACTCGGCCAAGGGGCTAAGCTGGTTTCAAAAAACGACCGAAGCGAAATCCATCATTGGAAGCTCGCCCCGGCGTCTAAAACAGTCCTTAAATGTTAAGGGGCTTTTTCGGGAGATGGTTGTTCGCTCGGAACTGGAGTCGTCGCAACTTCTTGTTTCGGTTCCTGTTTAGTGTAAGTGATCATGAGAGCTTCGTCTGCGGGGCATGAGCTGTCTTCATTATGTGGAACATTGACGGTCAGCTTCGTGCCTTCCAATTTGAAGGTGGCTTCGGTTTTTACGCTGACGAAACCGATATTTCCTTCGTAGATTTGGCTTTCTTGGTTCAATGTCAGAACGTCTTTATCCACCGTGTATTTGCCTGCGGTTTCTAAAGTATCATCCGTTTTTGAATTCGGCACCGTGCGGTTTGTCTTGTAAGTGCCGTCCGCATTAAACGTCAAAACGGTCGCCTTCGTGGGCGCGTCGTCGCCAGGGGCTTCAGTTCCGCCCGCGCAAACCGCGCTGACTCCATTATAAACTCCGGTGAGTGTCACCGACTGGGCTTCAACCTTCGCGTCCGGCGAAGCGATATTGCCAAGGTCTTTGCTTGAGCTATTCGAGTTACACGCTGACAGAACCGAAAGGGTCGCAATCATTGCGACGGTGCTAGTGATGAGTGATTTCATTTGGTTACCTCCTTGGTAAGTGGAGGAGTGCCATTGCAAAGGGAAAACCACCTTTCCCGCGTCCCCACAAGCTCGGAGGCGGGCTTTCGCGGGCAGCGCCCGGAAAGTCTTATAGGGGCAGGCCTCAATTTGCGGCGATCGGCACGTATCTGATATGTTTTACAGGTAAAAAGCGCTATGTCTTGGGCGTGATAAACATCGGACGATTCAATACATTAAAAATTCTGAAGCAAATGCATTTTGGCCTCTACCTTGTCGACACGGACGGAAACGAAATTTTGTTGCCCGAGCGCGAGGTTCCCGAAAACTGGAAGCTCGGCGACGACATCGAAGTGTTTCTTTACTACGACTCCGAAGATCGACTGATCGCGACCACCGAAAAGCCTTTAGCAAAGGTTGGCGACTTCACGATGTTGAAAGTGGTGTCGGTTAATTCGATTGGGGCTTTCTTAGACTGGGGCCTGCCGAAGGATTTGTTTTTGCCTTATGCCGAACAGACTCGTCCGCTGCGTGAGGGTTTAGCGATCGCGGTCGCTATTTATAAAGACAACACGGACCGCATTGCCGCATCGATGCGGCTCGACCGCCACACCAGCAAAAACCCTTCGAGCTTCGTCGAAAATCAAAAGGTTGATTTGTTCATCGTCGGTAAGTCCGATTTGGGATTCAAGGCGATTATCAATGACGAACAAGTCGGTGTTTTGTACGAGAACGAAGTTTTTCAAGACATTCATTACGGGCAGCGAACGGTAGGTTACATTAAAAACGTACGGGAAGATGGTAAGATCGATTTATCACTTCAGCCTTTGGGTAGTTTCGGCGCAAAAGATCTGGGCGATAAAATCCTAGAGATTTTAAAAGCTGCGGGTGGTTCTTTACCGGTGACAGATAAAACTTCGCCCGAAGACATTTACGAACAATTCGGTGCGAGCAAAAAGAAATTCAAGATGGCCTTGGGCGGCCTTTATAAATCTCGCGCCATTATCATCGACGACAAAGGCATTCGGTTAGCTCCGAAGTAACCTCATTGCACTAGGTTACTAGCGGAGAGCTCCTTGACACCGCACTCAAACCCAAAGTTACGATCACCCGGTGGATCACTCCGTCGTTCACCAACTTTACTCGACGCGCGTCCGCAATCGCGGTTCCGTCGATCGTGGTCGATAGAATACCATCGTAATCGCCACCCGCATTTTCGAAGCGGAATTCATACTGCGTGTCCACGTAGCGATAGCGAATGGTGTATTCCTTCCAAGCGCGCGGAACGCAGGGATTCAAAAATACTTCCTTACCCCGAATTTCGAATCCTAAAATGCTTTCGATCCCGGCACGGTACATCCAACCGCAAGAGCCCGTGTACCAAGTCCAACCGCCGCGACCCGCGTAAGCTTCCTGGGCGTACACGTCCGCCGCGATCACGTAGGGCTCTACTTTGTATTTAAATACTTCTTCAGGAGTACGGGCATGGTTGATCGGATTCAACATCGAAAACAACTCGTGCGCTTTTTCGTGCTCACCCATCATTGCCGAAGCCATGATGCACCAGACGGCCGCGTGCGTATACTGCCCACCATTTTCGCGAACTCCCGGCAGGTAACCTTTAATGTAGCCAGGATCGAGTTCGGTTTTGTCAAAGGCCGGCGTGAACAACAGAATCATGCTCTGATCTTTTTTGACCAAATATTTTTCTACCGCGCGCATTCCCATCTTGGCACGTTCCGGATTTGCGGCACCCGATAACACCGCCCAAGTCTGCGAAAGGGAATCGATTTTACATTCAGGCTGTGAAGCTGAACCGAGCGGAGTTCCGTTATCGTAATAGGCGCGTCGATACCATTCGCCGTCCCACGCTTCGGCTTCGCAGGCTTGCTGAAGTTTTACCGCATGTTTACGCCAGTGTTCTGCACGGTCATTTTCGCCCCGTGATTCGGCAACATTCGCGAACTGATTGAGGTTCAGATACAAGAACCAGGCAAGCCAGACGCTTTCGCCTTTGCCTTCGTGACCGACGCGGTTCATGCCGTCATTCCAGTCACCGGCACCCATCAGCGGCAAGCCGTGCACACCCACACGCATGCTGTGATTCAACGCGCGCACGCAGTGCTCGTACAAGCTTGCGGTGTTGTGGGACACGGTCGGCGTATAGTAAGAATCCTCTTGATCCGCACGCAGTAAAGGTCCCTCGATAAACGGAACCTCTACATCTAATATCGAAAAGTCCGAAGTCGTTTTCAAATAGTGGCTGACGGTGTAAGGCAACCAAACCAAATCATCTGAAAAATGCGTGCGTACGCCACGTCCAAATGGTGGATGCCACCAGTGCTGAACGTCGCCTTCGACAAACTGTCGACTAGCCGCACGTAAGATGTGCGCGCGCGCGGCTTGCGGCTGGGTCCACATCATCGCCATCGTATCCTGCAGTTGATCGCGGAATCCGAAGGCACCACCGGCTTGGTAAAATCCCGCCCGGGACCAAAAACGACAGACCGTCGTTTGGTACAGCAACCAGCGATTCAGTACCAGATTCATCGAAAGGTCCGGAGTCTGTACGGTCACTCGCGACAGTATTTCTTCCCACTTAAAGCGGACGTCGCTCAACAGCGCGTTTACCTCGAGCGAGCGTAAATTCTGTAAAAGCTCACGGGCCTTTTTGCGATCGGTCACTTGGCCTAGGAACAAAACGACCTCCGCCGTTTCGCCGGGGTCGAGTTCTATCGATTTCTGCATAGCCGCGCACGGGTCTGCTCCAGCGCCGGTGACTTTACCGAAACCATTCGGATTGTACAAACTTCCAGGGGCTTCTAGCGTTCCGTTTCGCCCGATGAACTCGGTCCGATCACAGGTGAAAGAATCCATTCCATCACGGAAAGCGACGAAAGAAATTTTGCTTCCGTATTCATCGCTGCGGGGATTCGATGCGAACAGGGAGTTTGATATTTCATCGAGCTCGGTCACCATTGTTGGCGCCATCTGCGCTCTAGAAAATCCAAGCACCCATTCGGTGTAAGAACTAATCGCGAGTTGACGAGTCTGTTTGGATCGATTTTCAAGTTTTAAAACTGAAACTTTGACCGGCATATCCCAAGGTACGAAATGCGTAAGTTCACTATAGATCCCATGAGATTCGTGTTCGAACACTGAATAACCAGCACCGTGCCGGGCAATGTAGGTGGCGCCCTCGACCCGGATTGGCAATGCGGTCGGGGACCACAGACTGCCAGATTCATTGTCGAGGATGTACAGGACCTCACCTGGCGGATCGCTAATGGGATCATTTCGCCAAGGCGTGATCTGATTTTCCCGAGAATTCTGAGAGTAAGTATATCCGGAACCACTTTCAGAAACGGTAAAGCCAAAATCTGAATTCGCGATCACGTTCACCCAAGGTGCAGGCGTATTGATGCCGGGACGAAGCGCGATCACGTACTCTTGACCGTCTTCCGTAAATCCACCCGTACCGTTAAACTGAACGAGCTTCGGCAATTTCATGTCGGGACCCATTGGATTGTGGTGCGCCGGTGACTTATCAGCAGAGAAAGAATATTTGTCGACGTGAAAACGCATTCGCTTTACTTGCTCGGACAAACTTCCCTGGCGGCTGGATAGCGCCGCCCTGCACGTGGCAAAAAGCAAATTTCGGTCGTCTGGCGACATGGTGTCCGCGCGAAGCACAAAAATCTTACCGCGAGTTGGTCCGTGACTTTGCGAAACCATGGTTCCGCTATGGACGAGCGATTCAAGCGCACTCTGCAATTCATGCGCGTAACTGGCAGGTTGATCATTCAGGATCACTAAGTCGAATGCCAAACCCTTTGTAAAAAGATAATCATGCGCTTTGATCAGCTGTCGAACAATCCCGCGATCTTCGAAATCATCTATGCGAATCAAGATGATTGGTAAGTCGCCGGATATTCCGAAACCCCAAAGTCCCGTCACGTTTTTGTGATTGCGCCGAATGATTTCGCTAGAGGGCCTGAGCGAAGAATCCAGATAAAGCAACCGGGTTGCCAGTCGCTGGAATAAGTGGGCCTCGTCGGGCTCGATGTTTAGGTAATGAAGTTTTACCTGGGCCTGAGTCCACGCAAGATCATTGATGCGTTGGTAAGTATTTGCGTCTAAGAATTTTTCTGCGTGCAGCAACACGTTTTCACGAGAATCGGCAGCGAGCG
>JACMRP010000371.1 GCA_014376325.1 Pseudobdellovibrionaceae bacterium | reverse complement strand
ATGAAGATCATGATGCGACTTTTTGCGGTAGAGTCTTTTAGCCGGCCGGCCGCATTAGCAAGGGCTACACCTATCGCGGTTCCATCCTTGATGTTCGCACTTGCGGCGGTCGTGATTTCTTTAACGCGTTCAAGGATTAATTGGTAATCCAAGGTCAACGGAACCAGCGTAAAGCTTTCTCCGGCAAAGACCACCAAACCGATACGGTCTGAAGATCGTTTTTCGATAAATTGACGAATGGTTTCTTTCGCGGCCTCAAGACGGTTGGACGGTTTCATGTCTTCGATCAACATACTGTCTGAAATATCCAAACAAATCACGATGTCGATGCCTTCGACATTCTTTTTCACCTTCGTGTTGGCTTCTTGCGGACGCGCAAGCGCCAAAATCGCGAGCACGATGGCGGCGGTCTTTAATGCGGGCACCAACAGCATCATTCGCGTACGCGCTGACGGCGGCAATGTTTTGATTACCTTCAACGAACTAAACTGAAGCGAAGGAACTTTTTTTTTGCGATTTAAATAATTCCATACGATAACCGCGATCAGCGGAATAAATAGCAACAAAGCCCAAAGATTATTCCAACTCATCTTGAACCCCGTTTGCCGGTAGGTTCGGCATTGAGCTGTCGCTCGATCGCTTCGATATTTTTACGTAAGGATTCAGAAAGTTGGGTGACGTCTTTGCCGTTTAACTTTTCGGTACTTCCCTGGGCTTTTTTAAATTCCGTGAACAGATCGTGTATCTTACGGGAATTTTCTGCATGAATTTCTGCATGGTAACGACGGATGTCATTTAAGATCAGCCTTTCGCTCCATTCGAATGCGGGGACGCTGAGTCTGCGACTGATGTAAACTTTAAACATGCGGGCTAGCTCTTCGATGCCCGCTCGTAGCTCTTCGCTCGTGGCGTCTTTGCCGTAAAATACGGGATTTGCGCGTTGAAGTTTGCGCATCGATCCGTGAAATTCTTGAATGGGAGTCAAAGCCGAATCGTGCTGCTTCAAACGCTCTAACATCGCCCGCCGCTGTGACGCGCGCCATACCCGCAACACGATCGCGAAGATCACGATCCCAATCGTTGCCAGTAACAATATCCAATACAAGAAGGGAATCCCGATCGTCGCGGGACCGATCGGACCGAAAGCTTCGACCTTTTCGCCCTGCTTGATGACGCTCTTCACTTGAAAGTCGACGGGACCCAGTTCTAATTTTTGCGTGTCATCGGTTAAAATCAAATTCGGAATTTTTACGTCGCCCGCGATGTAACTGGTGACCGTTAAATCCGCTTGAGTGGGCGTACGGAATTCAAACTTCATCAGCCTTAAAACGTATTTTTGTTCTGGGGGCGCTTCGAAATGCAACTTTTCTTGTACGAGCGTGCGCGGCCATTCACCTTCGCAGTTCAAATAAAATTCGCGGCCCACGGTCAAGACGCCGTCGTCTAACCCCGAAACCTTTGGAATATCTATTTTGCACTGAATGCCTGACATTAACTCTTATCTCCGCTTAAAAAATGCCACTAACGGATCTATGTAATTTTCGCCCGAAACGATGTCGATGCGTTCCACCTGTGCGAGTCGTAATTGTTTATCGCGAAGCTCTTTGCGTTTTTTCAATTCGCGTTGGTAATCGATGCGGAAGCTCGCGGACGAAGTATCCACCGTCAGTACTTCGCCGGTCTCTGCATCCTG
This sequence comes from Pseudobdellovibrionaceae bacterium, assembly GCA_014376325.1. The sequence continues at coordinate 483 of JACMRP010000371.1, read as the reverse complement.
AAGTTCGACGATGCCCATATCTGGCAGTTCGGCTTCGGCCTTGTCGTTGACGACGCAGGCGATGACTTCGTGCTTGCGGCCCAACAGGCGTAGCGCGTTTTCGTAACCCTCATCCATAAAATCTGAAAACAAAAATACGGTCGCGCGTTTTTTTAACAAACCTTGCAAGTAAGAAAGCCCGACCGAAATTTTGGTCTCGTGACTTTTTGGTTTGTAATACAATAAATCACGCAGAATGCGATGCACTTGCCCACGGCCTTTTTTAGCCGGCACGTAATGCTCCATCTGGTCAGAGAACAACAACAAACCCACTTGATCATGATTTTTAACCGCGCTGAAGGCGAGCAATGCCGCTAAGTGGGTCATGATTTCGCCCTTAAAATAAGGCCCCGTCCCGAAATCGGCAGAGCCGCTGATGTCGACCGCCAAAATAATTGTTAGCTCGCGCTCTTCTTCGTAGGTTTTAATATAAGTTTTGCCGGT
>JACMRP010000058.1 GCA_014376325.1 Pseudobdellovibrionaceae bacterium | reverse complement strand
GTCGCTGGAATATACTCTGTCGTCAAAAAAAATCACGATTGACCATAAGAATGCGATGAACTTAGCGCTCCGCTTGGCCGAGCAGACTTTGCCGAACTCGTCCGAGTTAGCAACTTCAGAAACGCCCAATGTACGCACCACCAAAAAATAGCTTCGGCGTAATCAGATTTTTATTCGTCATTGGTCTATCGGTCGGATATGCCACCGTTTCCCGTGCGCAAACTGCGGCTGATGTTCAAGTAGAAATTCCACCGGCCAGTGCCGCCGCCCAAGCAAAAATGCAATTAAACTCGGGCGCCACCGTTCCGGTGGAACTTGAATGGGAAAAAATCCCTGGAGCAAAACGCTATGAGCTAGAGTTTCAAGATCTCAATGGCAAATTGCTTCATACGTTCAAATCCGAATCCAATATCTTCAAGTTCAAATTTCGGGTCGGAAAGTATTTTGTACGAAGTCGCGTTTCCGATTCGCGCGCCGTTTTTGGCGAATGGTCCGGAACCAACGAGTTTGTAGTGCAACCGAAACCCGCCTTCGTCGGTGAAAAAAGTGTGCGCACTAGCGGTAAGATCAATCCGAAGACGCTCACTTCGGAAGTCTTCTTTCACTGGAGCGAAGCGCCGGGCGCGTCTTTTTTTAAAGTCAAAATCGTGGACCAAACCAACACGCTGATTCGCGAAGCGATCGTTAAAGGATTCTCTTACAAAACGGAATTGAAGGCGGGGGTTTACACAACAACGCTGACCTCGGTCAACGACAAAGGGATCGAGTCCGAGCCCGTTGTTTTGCCGGGCAAAGTCGTGATCGAAACCGTGCAGTTGCCGAAGCCCGAAATCGTTTTCGAAGAATTCCAGGACCCCGCAAATGCGAAGCTCGTGGCCAAACGATTGCCGCAAACCAATGGTGTGGCGACTTTGCGTTGGAAGCCAACTTCGCTCAGCGATACCGTTGGACTGTTGGAGTATCGGTATTTTTTCGGAGAAGAATGGATCCCGGTGCACAACTTCAATTCAAAGTCTGCGAGCGAAGTGATTCTGGAGAAATCCCAAAAGCCGGGCAGATACCGAATCACGGTGTGGGCCGAGGCCGCGGGCCTAGTAAAGTCAGAACCGACGTCTTACGAATTTGTAACGAAGCCTGCAGCGTACTAATATAAAACTGAGTCAGCGCACCAGTTCATCGGCGGCGCATCAGTGCTTCGCTTCGGCGTATTTCTCTTTGTATTCAGGTCGGAGTTTGCCCTGATGGCACATAAAGCAACTCGCGTCAGGGCCTTTTTTGCCGTCGAAGCCGCTCCCGCGCAAGGTTTCGACGATGCGCATGTGGTCTTTCGAAACTTTGAATGATTTTTTATCGGCGTTCGCAAAGTTTTGAACGTTATGACATTCCGAGCAGGTCACGCCAAGCTGGCGTGAGATGACGATCATATCTTCGCGGATTTTTTCTTCGCTGGTTTTAATTTTTGCTGCCGATTCCGTGTAGGCGCGCGGGGACAAGATCAACATGCCCACAAAAAGAGCGGCGCCAAAAACCACGAGCGACTTGTAATATACTGCGTTATTTTGCATGATCCATCCTAGATCTGAAGACTCGAAATGAAGTCGAGATGAACTTTCATTTTCGATGACCTCGGTCGCCCTGACAAGTCTGAATTCCGAACGGGTCTAGCCCGCCGAATGTTGACGGGCCAGGAGCCCGATGTTAACTCTTTGCCCAGACTCATTCCCGTTTAAAACCTGCTCAAAGGACCCACATGAAGATCAAACATCTTGAGGACTTAACTACTCTTGTCTCTCTGTCCAAACGTCGTGGATTTGTTTTTCAAAGCAGCGAGATTTATGGGGGCTTAGGTTCCTGCTGGGATTACGGTCCGCTCGGATCACTCATGAAGTTGAATGTAAAACGGGCCTGGTGGAATGCGATGACTCGTCGGTCAGACATCGTGGGGCTCGACGCCGCGATCTTGATGCACCCTACGGTCTGGAAAGCTTCTGGCCACATCGACGGATTTTCGGATCCCTTGGTCGATTGCAAATCCTGCAAGACTCGGTTCCGCGCGGACAACACGGATTCATACATCAACGAAAAGAAATGCCCGAACTGCGGCAGTAAAGATCTTTCGGAAGAGCGGAATTTTAATTTGATGTTCAAGACCCACATGGGCCCGCTCGAAGACACGGGCAGCGTCGTTTACCTGCGACCAGAAACCGCGCAAGGCCACTTTGTAAATTTCGTGAATTGCCAACAGAGCTCACGTTACAAAATTCCGTTCGGCATCGCCGCGATCGGAAAGTCCTTCCGCAACGAAATCACGCCGGGTAATTTTATTTTCCGTACGCGCGAATTCGAACAAATGGAAATGCAGTACTTTGTTAAACCGGGCACCGACGAAAAATACTTTATTCAGTGGAAAGAAACTCGCTGGAACTTCTATATGAAATACGGCATCAAAGCTGAAAACTTAAAATTCAAAGACCACGACAAGCTCGCGCATTATGCGAAAGCTGCGGTGGACGTTGAATACAAATTCCCGATGGGCTTCAGTGAGCTTGAAGGCATTCACAATCGTTCGGACTTCGATCTCACTCAACATCAGAAATTCTCTGGCAAATCGCTCGAATACTTCGATGAGCCGAACAAAGAAAAATTTATTCCTTTCGTTATCGAAACCGCGGTGGGTTGCGATCGTCTGTTCTTGGCTTTCTTGTGCGATGCTTACCGCGAAGAAGTTTCGACCGACGCTGAAGGCAAAGAAGACATCCGCTTGGTCTTGGGGTTCCACCCTGAAATCGCGCCGTACAAAGTCGCCGTCTTGCCGCTGTCTAAAAAAGAAGAGCTGAGTGTGCCTGCGGGCAAGCTACGCGATCAGTTGGCCGAAGACTTTGACGTCACTTACGACGAAGCGCAAAGCATCGGTAAACGTTATCGGCGTCAGGATGAAATCGGGACTCCACTCTGCGTGACCGTCGACTTCGACAGTCTGACCGACGGAGCGGTGACGGTTCGTCATCGCGATACGATGGTTCAGGACCGAGTCCCGATGACCGAGCTAAATGCCTACGTCGCTAAAAAATTAAAAAACTTCAACGCTTAAGTTTAAAGGAATTCATCATGCACACTCAGACATCGAATGCAGGAGCAGGAATGACCGCGACGCAACCTCAAAAGTTTGTATACTTCTTTGCGGCGGGGGATTCCGAAGGCAACGCCGGGATGAAAAACATTTTGGGCGGAAAAGGCGCAAACTTAGCCGAAATGACTTCGCTCGGAATTCCGGTGCCTCCAGGCTTTACGATTTCGACCGAGATCTGCACGCACTTTTACGAGTCAGGCGGAAAGCTGCCGGACTGGGTACGTCCCGCGGTGCTCGATGCCATGAAAAAAGTGGAATCTAAAATAGGCAAAAAATTCGGCGATGTTGCAAATCCATTGCTCGTTTCGGTTCGATCCGGCGCCCGCGCTTCAATGCCCGGCATGATGGACACGATTTTGAATTTAGGACTGAACGACCAAACGGTGGAAGGACTCGCGAAGTCTTCGAACAACCCACGTTTTGCTTGGGATTCTTACCGCCGTTTTATTCAAATGTATTCGGACGTTGTTATGGGGATGAATTCTTCATTGCTCGAAGTGACGATGGAAGACATGAAGGACGAAAAAAAATATAAACTCGACGCCGACATGAACGTCGACGACCTCCGACAGCTCGCGAAAAAATTCAAAGAGTTGATTCACCAGATGACCGGACAAAGTTTTCCGAGCGATCCTTACGAGCAGCTTTGGGGCGCGGTCACCGCGGTTTTCCATTCTTGGAATACTCCGCGTTCGATCACTTACCGCGATCTGCACGGTATTCCTGCAAGTTGGGGAACGGCCGTCAACATTCAGTCTATGGTTTTCGGAAATATGGGCGATGATAGCGCGACGGGCGTTGCGTTCACGCGCGATCCGAGCACTGGCGAAAAGGCTTTCTACGGCGAATTTTTGATCAACGCTCAGGGCGAAGACGTCGTTGCCGGCATCCGCACTCCACAGCCGATCACGAAAATCGCGGCGAAAGAATCCGGCATGCGCTCGCTCGAGGAAGCAATGCCTGCCGCCTATGCGCAGTTGGTTTCGATTTACCAAAAGTTGGAGTCTCATTACCGCGATATGCAAGATATCGAATTCACGATCGAGAAAGACAAGCTGTGGATGCTGCAAACCAGAAACGGCAAACGCACGGCGAAGGCCGCTTTGCGAATCGCTTGCGAAATGATCGACGAAAAATTGATCAGCGAAGAAGAAGCGATTTTACGTTTAGACCCGGCATCGCTCGATCAGTTACTGCATCCAACGCTGGATCCGAAAGCTCAGAAGACCCAGCTCGCAAAAGGTTTGCCGGCAAGTCCCGGCGGCGTGCACGGCGAAATCGTATTTACCCCAGAAGATGCCGTCGAATGGAAAGCCCTCGGTAAAAAAGTGATCTTGGTTCGCGTAGAGACTTCTCCGGAAGACATCGCGGGCATGATCGCGGCGCAGGGGATTTTAACCACTCGCGGGGGCATGACCTCGCACGCGGCGGTTGTTGCGCGCGGCATGGGTAAATGTTGCGTCGCCGGCTGCGGAGAAATCCAGGTCGACTACGCTCAAGGAACGATGAAGGCCAAAGGTTACATCCTTAAAAAGGGCGATATCATTACTTTGGATGGCGGCACCGGTGAAGTTTTCTTGGGCGAAGTAAAAACCATCGAGCCAAAGTTAGATAAAGATTTTGAACGCATCATGAAAGTCGCGGATAAGTTCCGTAAGCTCGGCGTGCGCGCGAATGCCGACAGTCCGAAAGATGCGCAAACTGCCCGTGACTTCGGCGCTGAAGGGATCGGACTTTGCCGAACCGAGCACATGTTTTTCGGTGCGGACCGCATCGACGCTGTTCGCGAAATGATTTTAGCCGACAACAAACAAGAGCGCGAAAAGGCTTTGGTAAAATTGCTCCCGATGCAGCGAACGGATTTCTTTGAGCTCTTCAAAATCATGGACGGTCACCCGGTGACCATCCGGTTATTGGATCCTCCACTTCACGAATTCGTTCCGCACACCGATAAGGAAATGATCGATCTTGCAAAACGCATTGGCTTCGACGTCGATAAAGTTCGCAATAAGGTGAACGCGCTTCACGAATTTAATCCGATGCTCGGTCATCGCGGTTGCCGTTTGGCGATCACATTTCCAGAGATTTACCAGATGCAAGTGCGCGCCATTGCCGAAGCGGCCTGCGAAATCGTCAAGTCCGGTAAAAAACTGATTCCAGAAATCATGATCCCGTTGATCGCGACCGAGAAAGAATTAGAAGTTCTGCGTGCGCTGACAATTGCGGAAGTTGAAAAAGTTCAAACCGAACAAAAAACCAAATTTGCTTACTTGGTCGGAACGATGATCGAGCTTCCACGTGCGGCCGTGACTGCCGACGCGATTGCGGATCACGCGGACTTCTTTAGTTTCGGCACGAATGACTTAACCCAAACGACGATGGGACTTTCGCGCGACGACGCCGGCAGATTTCTTGGCAGTTACGTCAGCACCGGCATCTTTGCGAAGGATCCGTTCGTCAGCATCGACAAAATCGGTGTGGGCAGCTTAGTGCGAATGGGCGTGGAGCTCGGCCGCAGATCACAACCGAAATTAAAAATCGGCGTGTGCGGCGAACACGGCGGCGACCCCGACTCGATCGAGTTCTTCCACGAAGTGGGCTTAGACTACGTCAGCTGCTCGCCATTCCGCGTGCCGATCGCGCGCCTCGCAGCAGCCAGAGCGGCGCTCCTTTCCTAAAAGGGTGCCAGGTCCTGTTCCTGTACGCGCCGCGTACAGGAACAGGACCTGGCACCCTTTCCCACACCGCGCGCCCGCAGCGTCTTCCTTTTTGCCATGAAAAACTTGGCCGATGTTGGTTGCGCTCTTCATGGCTTCTGTCATTTTTCCGCGGCAGCTTTTGTGGGGCCCTCCCAAAGTTCTCGGAATGAAACAAAGATACCTTGTAGAGCAGGTACATAGAGCCTAGCCTGCAGCATGATTCATCCGTGCCTTGCATGCGGCGCTTGTTGCGCGTTCTTTCAGGCTTCGTTCCATTGGTCTGAGACCTTGTCGGAGAGCTTTGCCGTTCCCGAGATCGCAACGGTGGCGGCCGGCGGGCAGAGGCTCGCGATGAAGGGCACGGAACTTCGTGACCCGCACTGCGGGTCCCTAAAGGGCACCGTCGGCAAATCCGTCAGTTGCAAAATCTACGAAAATCGACCCAGTTGCTGCCGCGATTTTTCGGCAAGTTACGAAAAAGGAAAGCGGGATCTCCGCTGCGATAAGGCGCGTCTCGGAAAAGGATTTCGTCCGCTCAAGCCCGAAGATTGGGAGCTCCCAACTCAGACCGCGATCTAACGAGCGGAGCTTCGTTCCAGAGGATGACCGTCAACCCGGAATTGAAACAGGAAGTACGGTGGTACGCGCACGCCTTCGCCCGCATTTTTTGCTTGGATGCACAAAAAGTCATCGTGGTTAGGTGCCAGGTCCTGTTCCTGTATGCGTCGCATACAGGAACAGGACCTGGCACCAAGCCCGCCGCAACAAACGCAACGCGCAAACTTACCGGCTCAAGGAAGCAAAGAGATGCTGAAGTTTTAAGCCGACATCCTTTCTTTAGTAGGCTTTGATTGACACGCCCCCGATCCCTAGCGACAGTTAATGCTTCTAGACCAAGGGCGTGTGAACGCGCATAGATCGAGGGGACTGATTTGAGAATCAAGAAGATTGAACTCGTAGGCTTTAAATCGTTCAAAGACCG
>JACMRP010000370.1 GCA_014376325.1 Pseudobdellovibrionaceae bacterium | reverse complement strand
CTTCGGCTTTTTCACGAGACATCAGAAGCATCATCGCCGCACCATCGGTGATCGGGCAAGAGTTCCCCGCCGTGATCGTGCCGGTCTGTTTGTCGAAAAAAGGTTTTAGCTTCGCGAGCGCTTCCATCGTCTGGGTATCGCGCGGTCCGATGTCTTCCGAGATCACTTCTTTGTAATCCGGAGAGAGATAAATCGAAGTCATTTCTTCTTTCAATTTGTCTTTTGCAGCGCTGGCCAATTTGTGCGAACGAAGCGCAAATTCATCTTGGGTCTGGCGGCTGAGGCCCCACTCTTTTGCCAAGATCTCTGCCGTCTGCCCCATGTTGATGCCGACAAAAGGGTCGGTTAAACCTTGCATGACCGAAATCACCGGAAAGTATTCGTCCCGGAAGTTTCCTTGCAGCAAAGCGCGGATCTGTTTCATGTCCGCTTTGAAAAGCTGCCACAGCAGGGGCAATGCTTGCTTAGGACCTTTCGCTAAAAATAATTTGTCGAATAAGGCTTGAATGCGCGATGGCAACAAGGTCGGCATCTGCGACATGTTTTCGGTACCGCCCGCAAGAACCACGTCCATCGTTCCGGATTTGATTTTCTCAAAACCGTTGGACAAACTTTCCATCGCGGAGGCGCAATTACGATGCACGGTATAGGCAGAAACTTTTTGCGGAACGCCCGCACCGAGTGCCACAACGCGTGCAATATTCACGGCGTCGACAGGGTTTCCGGTATTGCCGATGATCACTTCGTCCACGGAGTTCACGTCCAAATTGGACTTCGCGATGAGCTCTTTCAAAGCTAACTTCCCTAGCTCTGCAGGATGGATAGATTTTAATTTTGTTCCGGCTTTCGCGAAAGGCGTGCGCACGCCTTCAACAATCACCACATCACGTGGATTCTTCTGCAAACTCATTCATTACCTTCCTTAGTAAATATATAAAATCATACAGATTTCTAGTGACGCGTCCAAGCTCTTTCGGACATTCGTTGACCCTTTTTACGGACCTTTGTACATTGGCCGGACAAGTTACAACCCAATATTGCGTTATTTATAGGCAATGGAGTCCGAAAAATGAGTGAAAGCACTACGCCAGTGTCCGAAGTTTCCGTGAGCACGATGAACAATTTCGATAAAGAAGCCCTCGAATATCACTCGAAAGGTAAACCTGGAAAGATCGAAGTCATTTCGAGCAAACCCTGCAATACCGAAAAGGCCCTTTCGCTCGCGTACTCTCCGGGAGTTGCGGCGCCATGCAAAGTCATCGCGAAAGATCCTTCGAAAGTTTACGATTACACCAGCAAAGGCAATTTGGTTGCGGTCATCTCTAACGGCACCGCGGTTTTAGGTCTAGGTAACATCGGCCCGCTCGCTTCGAAACCCGTGATGGAAGGCAAAGGAATCCTGTTCAAACAATTTGCCGGCATCGACGTGTTCGACATCGAAATGCAAACCAATACGACCGCGGAACTGATTGCGGCGATCAAGGCGCTGGAGCCTACGTTCGGCGGAATCAATCTTGAAGACATCAAGGCGCCCGAATGTTTTGAGGTCGAAGAAACACTTAAAAGAGAAATGAAGATCCCCGTCTTTCACGATGATCAGCACGGTACCGCGATCGTTTCGGCGGCAGCTCTGCTCAACGCATGTTACATTACGAAACGTAAATTCGAAACGATTCGCTTAGTGGTTAATGGCGCCGGTGCTTCGGCAGTGGCGTGTTCTAATATTTTTATTTCTCTCGGCGTGAAGCGCGAAAACTTAATCATGTGCGACACTTCAGGCGTGATTTACAAGGGCCGCAAGACCGGCATGAATAAATACAAAGAAGCGTTCGCGAACGACACCGAAGCTCGTACATTGACCGAGGCCCTTCGCGGTGCAGACGTCTTTGTCGGGTTGTCGGCCGCGGGCGCCTTAACACCAGAAATGCTGAAGGACATGGCGAAAGAGCCCATCGTATTTGCGATGGCGAATCCCGATCCAGAAATTGAACCCGCAAAGGCAAAAGCGGTTCGTCCCGACGTGATCGTCGCCACGGGTCGTTCTGACTTTCCGAACCAAGTGAACAATGTCTTGGGCTTTCCGAGCATCTTTCGCGGAGCGCTTGACACCCGCTCGACCCAGATCAATGAAGAAATGAAACTCGCGGCAGTGAACGCGCTTGCGATGCTTGCCCGCGAAGACGTTCCGGACCGCGTTTCTGATTCGTACGGTGGCCAGAATTTTAAATTCGGTCGCGAGTATTTGATCCCGAAACCTTTCGATCCCCGCGTGCTTCTGAAAGTGGCGCCGGCGGTTGCGAAGGCCGCGATGGAATCTGGCGTCGCCCAAAAAATGATCACTGACTGGGGCGCATACCGTGACCGTCTAGAAGCCATTCAGGGTCCATCGAAAGTTTTCATCCGTTCGGCAATGCATAAGGTCCGTCAGGCCGTGAACGCCCAAGGCGGCGTCCTGCCAAAGATTATTTTCCCTGAAGGACACAGCACAAAAATTCTGAAGGCATTACGAACAATTGTCGAAGAAGGAATCTGCGAACCCGTTTTGCTCGGCTACCCCGACCGCATTCACGAAAAAATGAAACAAATGGATTTGTCCGAGGCGCTGAAAGATATCAAAATTATCCACCCATCCTCGCACCCAAGCTACAAAGCTTACGCGAACGAACTTTTCAAACGCAGGAACCGTAAGGGCATCAACTTCCGTGAATCCGAGCGATTGATGGCCGATCCCAATTACTTCGCTTCGATGATGGTCATGATGGGCGACGCCGACGGAATGGTCACCGGCGCATCGCAAAATTACGGGGAATCGGTAAAACCAATTCTGCACACAATCGGCGTTTCGAAAGAATCGGTTCCGGCAGGTATGAACTTGGTCTTGCTTGAAGATCGATTTTTGCTTTTGGCAGACACGACCGTGAACTTTGACCCGACGGCCGAACAGTGCGCGATTATCGCACTTCAAGCGGCGCGTATTGCCGAATACTTCGGCGTCGAACCAAGAATCGCGATGTTGAGTTATTCAAATTTCTCGGGCGCGAACGGCACCCCGGCAAAAATGAAAAAGGCAGCGGAGTTGGTCAGCCAGTACCGGCCGGATCTTCAGGTCGACGGGGACATTCAGGCGGACACCGCGGTGAACATGGAAATCATGAAACGCATCGCCCCGTTTGCTCATTTAAAAGAGAGCGCAAACATTTTGGTTTTCCCGAACTTAGAAGCCAGCAACATCTGTTACAAACTGCTTCAACAAATCGGCAACGTCGAAGTCATCGGGCCGTTTTTAATGGGCGTGCGAAGATCCGCAAACGTCTTGCAAAGAAGCACGACGGTCGACGCAATTATCAATTCGGTGGTGTTAACGACGCTCGAGTCGCTCTTCATTAAAGAGCGACTGAAGTCGAAAAGCCAATAACGCGGAGTCGGTAACAAAGTTCCACATTTGGACGCAGAATATGCGCACGAGCAAAAGCTCGAATGTTCAAGAAATACTCAATCGACTTGACCAAGGATTTAAAGTTGCCGAGAGCACATGGTCTCGGCAAACTGGATCTTATGGATTTAAAAAAACGTGTGTTGTTCCTCGATGATGACGAAGCTTTTTTAGAAAATATAAAATTTGCGTTCGCGCCCCTGTATAGAGTCTCGCTTGCAAAAAGCATTGCCGAAGCAGAGCAAAGTTTATCCACTCACCCGGTGGACGTGATCGTATTAGACTGCCATCTGGGCAGCGAAGACGGTCACGTCTTCATGGATCAACTTCAAAATCGCGGGCCACGTCCGCCGGTGATCGTAGTTTCGGGCAGGCTCGACGTGAAAATGGCGACCGGATTTTTAAAACGTCAAATTCATGATTTTTTTGAAAAGCCGATCGCAATTTCAGAATTGCAAAATTCAATCGATCGCATCTCTGGGACGCAAGGGGTTCGTAGCTTGGGTTTTGAAATTGATACGACGACACGAAAAGTTTTTGTAAGCGGTCAGCACGTCCTGCTCACGCCAACGGAATTCGAAATTCTAGCTTATTTTTTAAAACATCGCCGCGTTCAGGTGGCCCGTGCCGCAATCACTGCACACTTATGGGGCAAAAAGAGCGTCAGTCGCAATGCCTTCGACACTCATTTGTTGAATCTAAAAAAGAAGTTGCCGCCCTTCGCGGAACGACTGACTTCAGTGTACGGAGCCGGTTATTGCTATGAGGCTTAAAGAAATTTCTTATCCGAGCATTGCCTGCTTTTTGCACGGCTTTTGCTCGTTCCTTTTAGGATTTCTAGAAACTTCGAGAGTCCATCCGCAGTACTAATTTTTTTCTTCTGGGCTAAAATTATTTACAGCGTATTTAGCATCGGACAAGGGCTGTACATCTACCGACACGGTGTCAGTGAAACAACGATTGTGGTCCTCTTCATTAACATGATCAGTTATTGCTGGGTGATGATGTGGTTTGCGCCACTTTACGAATTTGCTTATTTGCAAATTGCGGTGGGCTGTTCGTTTCTTAGACTCAAACGCAACTGGATATTTCCGCTGGCATTCGGAATCGGCCTTATTGGTTACTACGTCAACTACGCCATTCAGGACCGCATTGGTTGGCAACTGCCTCCCGCCACGCGCTCGGATTTTGTGTGGATCATGTTCATCGTTTTCATGCTTTCTTGGTTTATTCAAAAGTTTGCGATCGGTGCTATGCGGGCAGATCAAGATCGCCACAGCCGGTTCAGCCTGATCGGGCGTGAAGCCACACGACTAACCCACGACATTAAAGGGCTGACTTCTTCGCCGATGCTGATCGTGGATTCGCTCCGCCAAAAAAATCGCGACTTGTCGCTGAGGGATTACGAAAACCAAATGGTGGTCTTAGCCGACGATATGGAAAACATTCGTGAAGTCTTAAAATCCATTCAGCGACTTGTCACCATCGAAGACTTTATCACGATCGTCGACGTCAACGAAGCCCTCCGTGGGCCGATGAAGATTTTTGCACGCAGACTCGCAAAAGTACGGCTCGTCACACCCGAAGCAAAAATGATCAAAGGACATCCCGACCGACTTCACTCTTTGTTTTTCAATTTAATTCTGAATTCAATAGAAGCCTTTGAACGAAATAGCACCGCCGCTCCCGAAATTCACATGAGCTGGCAAGAAAATACTTTTGTCTTTTCGGACAATGCGGGTGGCTTTGATCGCCCGACCTCGATCGGCACGAAATCTAGCAAAGGATTCGGCGCAGGACTGGGACTGGATATCGCACGGACAGATTTAGAAAAAATGAACGCGACCTTTCGAATCAAATCCGTCCCCCCGATCACCCGGATCGAAATCTCCTTCGTTTTTTAACTACACTACTCGCTGGGTATAGTGGCCGCGGGACTTGCAACCGTTTTGAGTGCCATTTTATAAACTATGAAGCCTGCCACAAAAACAAAGACGACAATAAGGATGGGCCACAGAAAACTTTTCTGCGAGTCATTCCGACGGCGCTTAAATTCTAACCAAGTCGAAAAGCCCAACAGCGCAACTTTGTGCGTTGGACACTGCCCCGCCGCGGTCGAAGCATAAGCGCAAAGGGGGCAATGGAACCGATCTTGCGGAGTCGGGTTTTGAGGTGCCGCCATTACTGACTGATCTTTGCACTGACCTTCGCAATAAACGCGGTCCAAATTGTTGTGCAGTCAGTGCCGTGGGAGTCGTCCACCTTTGGGGAAGTTGCTGCAGAAGCCGGCCCGCCGCCGGATTTCTGACCGCAACCCGCCAGTATCACCAAGCTAAAATTTAAAACAAATAACGGAAGCAAGTGTCTCATCCTATGGAATTATCTGTGATTAGTGTGCCTGTCAATTAGGCTTGCCCCGTGGAAAGTCCAGATTCAATATAACCTGTAAGGCCTACGTTCGAAACTTTATTGATCCCGCGCTTCACGATTGGTTCAATAAGAAGACACATATGAAAAGTTTTAGGACTATGCCGTTTGCAGCGCCAGGCACGCATGGGCCTTTCGCGAGCCGCTACTTCGGACGCAGTGTAGGCGCTCCATCAACCACTTGTTCTAACATGATCTCGGTGCCTTTCACTTCCGTCACCCTGAAGCGGCTGTTGGGCATGAACAAAACTTCTTCCTCGGATCTGATGTCTGATAACGGCGCGATGTATCGACCTTCCTTAGAGTGCATGTTTAGCTTATTGGATTTCATGAAGCCTTCCGCTTTGGAAGTGCTCGTAAAGGTTGGGAAGTCGATTTCGTTACCGACTTTCATGCGCTCTAGTCTGTCTGCACGGACATTTTCTCCGCGGTGAACAATGCCTTCATACTTTTTTAGCTTAAACAACCCGTTTGAAGTCAGGCGAATGAGTTCATTGGTTTCGGAATCTAAACCGGGACTGCGGAGCGATTCGTTCAGCCTTCGGTAGCCATTCATCGTATAGAAATAGATAGCAAACAACTCAGAATCCGTCAGTCCGCAGTCAGTAAACTCTGGCCGCGATTTAACGGTTTTAAGTTTCATGCTGTAATCGAGATATAAATTGTAAATATATATCGCCTCAGGATCAGTCAGCTTTGAGATATTGAGATTATTTGTTAAAGACTCCAGTTGCTTGAGTTCGGTTTCAGCATCCGTGTTGGTGGTCGGAATCATCGACTTATACTTAGTTAAGTCTTCAAGAGTTTTTGGAATTGTCTTACGAATCGCCACTTCGTAGGCCACCTCCATATACTCCGCGTTGACCATTGGATCGGGCGTTGCCGTCTGCATTGCAAGCATAAGGGCGTCCCGCCTCTGCGTAAGTTCCGTAATCCGCGTGGCGTTCCGTATTGATTCG
>JACMRP010000369.1 GCA_014376325.1 Pseudobdellovibrionaceae bacterium | reverse complement strand
TGGGTCGGAAAAGTAGAGTCGATCTATCCGAGCTCCATCGCATCGACAAGTTTGATTCCGCCAGAAAATGCGACAGGAAATTTTACCCACTACGTTCCGCGTTTTGCCGTCCGGATTTCTTTTACGCAAAAAGAAACCGCTTATTTAAGGGCCGGCATGACGGTTAATCCTTCGATTCCGGTCAGTAAGCAGTGAGATTCCGTGACTGGCTCGCGATTTTTGGTGGATCCTTGGGCGCCTTCATGGCGATTCTTGATATCCAGGTCACCAACGCAAGTCTGCTCAATATTACCGATTCCTTAAACATCGACTTATCAGATGCTGGTTGGATATCGACCGCGTACCTCATCGCGGAAATCGTCATCATTCCGTTGACCGCTTTCATGTCGAAGTCGGTGGGTCTAAGGCGTTACCTGACTTGGAATTGCGCTGGTTTTTTAATCGCCTCCGTACTCTGCGGTTTTTCGTGGAGTCTTGGATCGATGATTTTCTGGAGAGCGCTGCAAGGATTCACCGGTGGAACTTTGATTCCGCTCGCGTTGCAGATCATCCTTAAACTGATGCCAGAAAAAGACCGGCATATCGGTCTAACTATTTTTGGCCTTACGGTGACTTTAGCCCCGACCCTGGGTCCATCTCTGGGTGGTTGGCTGACCGATAACTACGGTTGGCGTGCCATATTTTTTATTAATATAGTGCCTGGCATATTAATGCTCTGGTCGCTTCGGTTGGGACTAGAAGACACTCCACCTAATTACGATCGACTGAAAAAATTAGATGTCCTGTCGTTTGTGTTGCTGGCGCTCGGTCTGAGTACTTTGACTTACGTTATTGAAGAAGGTCCCAAGTATGAATGGCTCGCAAATCATTCGATACGCTGGGCCCTAGTGATTTCTATCATGACCTTGCCGGCGTTCGTATTCCGGCAGTTCGAGCTCAAGAATCCGTTACTAAAATTAGAACTTTTCAAAGACCGCAACTTCGCTTTCGGCACGATCATCACCGCGGCTGCGGGATGCGCGCTATTTAGCGGAATTTACGCGCTATCGCTTTATTTAGGACAAGTTCAGGGATACCCAGCATCCGAAATTGGCAAAGTTATAATGTGGGTGGGGTTTCCACAGTTACTCGTGATGCCATTTCTGCCCTATCTTATGAAAAGAATAAATCTTAAGTTTTTGGCGGTTATCGGAATTTTAATTTTCGCGGCTTCTAACTATCTGAACTCATCGCTGAGTGCGCACTTTTCCGGAGAACAGTTTCGTATCTCATTGTTGATTCGTGCCCTCGGTCAGCCGCTCTTTGTGATTCCGCTTTCCGTGATTGCGATGGGATACATAAAAAAACAAGACACCGAAGATGCATCCGCCATTTTTAACATGATGAGGAATCTGGGAGCCAGTATCGGTATCGCGATGACAACAACGTTGGTAATGATCCGTCAGGGATTTCACCAAGCGCGGCTGTCAGAAAATATTTCTCAATTTGATTTTCACGTTCTTGAAACAATGTATAAAGCAGAATCCATGTTTAAGTCTTATGGAGCGGATGCGGTGACGGCCCGAACGTTGGCCGCCAGAGAGTATCTTTCGCAAGGTTTTCGCGATTCGATGATCATGGCGTTTTCAGATATATTTTGGGTCGTCGGTGGGCTGCTACTGCTTTGCACGGTGCTGATTCTATTTCTTAAAAATGTTGATGAGGTTCCCGAAGATGTTTTTAACGAATAAAACTGGAGCTAATCCAGTTTAGGATGTCGCCACTCTCTGTAAAGCCTCGGGACGATGATCGACTCTATTTCTCTGTCAACTTGTCCGTCATCTGTAAAAGTCGGCTCCGGTAGGCCAAGCTTAACTGCCCAGCTTTTGTAATACTGACTTTTTGCCGGATGGTAGGGTGCCACGGCATTGACGATGGCGCAGCCGTCGATGTCCGCAATCGCAAGGATCAGTTGTACTAAATCTTCTCTGTGAATTAAATGGACGCGCTTGTTACCGTCGGGGACGTTGGTTTTACCGCTCAAGCTGTGAATCGGGTGACGGTCTTCCCCAATAAGACCGCCGGGTCTAATGACGGTCAGCTTCTCTCCGAACTGAAAGCGCAGCTTGCGTTCCACTTCCACCAGCCACTTAGCGGATTCAGTCTTTGGCTCTGGCACGGTGGACTCGTTAATCTTACCCTTATTGTTGCCGTAAACCGAAGTCGAACTGACAAAAAGAATTTTCTTCGCGCTCGTCGTAATTTTATTTACATAATCGTCCGGGGACATCTGAATCAGCGGCGGCGTATTTAAAAACAGCACGTCGGCGGCAGCGGTCGGAAATTCGTCCGTATCGAATTCAAAATCTTTGCGGCGGGTACCCCAGACTTTCTGACCTGCAAGCTTTAGCCGCGACGAAAGCTCACTTCCTAACCAACCTACACCAATGATTCCCCATGTTTTCATTTTATAAACCTAACTTTAATTTAATGTTAAATTAGTATTCGATCGTCCAACGAGTCGATTTTGGTCATTTCTTGAAATCCCGCAGGCCTTTGATCTCGCTGACAAGCTGGTCAAACTTTTCGACCTCCGCAGCGTTTACTGGGCCCTGTTGCTTTCTAAACATGCCTTTAAAACTTTGAGAAGCAACCTCGTAATCTCCAAGACAAGCAAACGCCTGAGCGCTGAAATAATTAATATTGTACCAATTTGGGGCATATTCTTCAAAAGACGTAAAGTGATAGAGCGCTTTCCGTGCCCATTCTTCTGCCGCGCTTAAGTTGTGACTTCTGAGTTGCCTCAAGGCCATTGAGGCGGCGCCGACGCAAGCAGAATAGTTACCTTGTAGTCCTTGCTTTATTTTTTCAGTCCCTAGATTGTATTGTTCCTCGGGCATTTCAAAAAACCAGAAGTATTCATTGTGCGTGCTGTAGCGAAGTCCCTCGGGCCAGCTGGATTGATTCGGGTCTTCGAAAAGAGTTTTGATTTCTTTCTTAGCGATATCCAGCAAACGCTTTCTTTCCTCAGGGCCGTGAGCTGTATTGTACGAATAATCGCCGTGCATTACCGCATGGCTATACCTAGCCAACAAGGCCCCAGGATGCGACTTTAGAAACGCGATAGACATTTCTAGCGCTCTTCCACAGTCGCCACCGTTATAGACAGCTTTTATTTCCGCGTTGATTTTCTTTTCTTCTTCGGTTGGTTCGAAACTCATAAGACCTCCAGCGAATATCAGAATTTATATTTCCTCATGTTCCTTTCGGTATGTAAACACGGAATCGGGACAGGAGGAATTCCAACGAAACTGTCAAAATGGCTGACAGCGCCGTCGATTTGCACACTGAGTGAAGAACATGTTCGCGATTGTTTTTAAATTTCCGTCGCTCTAGTCGACGAATTTTTTTTATTTTGTGAAGGGTATTTTTAATTTCAAAAATCAGGCTTAACCTAAAAACATCGAAACTGAAAAGGAGTTCATATGAAAAGTTCAAGCATCGTTCTGGGTTTAGCCGCAATCACAATCCTCTCTGCATGCGGCAGTAAGTTTGACGCCAGCACATCAGCCGGCA
>JACMRP010000368.1 GCA_014376325.1 Pseudobdellovibrionaceae bacterium | reverse complement strand
TGCGACGACAGAATAGCAAAGCGGGACCAAACTTGATATTCTAGGTTTGGCTGAACGAAAATCTTTCTCGATTTGGGCCGAAGTCTGTGGCTCTTGGCGAACTATTGCCTTCGCGCAAGTAAACGTGTCGTTTTGACGACATGCCAAAAGCACTTCGCTGGAAGAAAATAAAAGCCCTTCGCTCCCCGGAGTGAGTGAGGCCTCAGCGAAGCGGCGCTAAAAGTAGAACTACTTCTTACACTGATAGTCTTGGCGGTTCTTCAAATAGCGGTACCCCGAATAGAGTTGATGTCCGATCATCGCGGTGCCCAAAAGATAAGACTCTTTGTTCGAGAACGCTCTTAAGTCGCCAGAACCCTTGGTGTCCGCGACACCGGTGGCATAGCCTTGGCCCTTCACTTTGCCGGCGCGGGCGAGCCAGTCTTTGACGAAGTAGCCAGAGGTGTTTAAGACATTCGAAAAAAGCCATCCTTTTTGAAACTGGCTGTCATTGCTTTGCGTATTCACGATCACCTCGGATCCCACCGAGTGGGAAAGCAGGCCCGCCATGGCGATCGGCTTGATGTGCTCGGAGCAATTTTGGCAAGACCAAGTTCCGGAGTTCATATTCCACTTTAAATCGTTGCCCGAAACTTTACCGGCAACCTCGTGCGAAACCTCGTGGGTCAGTAGGCTTGCGCCAAATCCCGCGATCCCGCGAAGAATGCCCCCCGCGGAAAGATCTTCCGGGCAAAGAAAGTTCCACTGAAAGTTTTTGCTTTTGGCTTCTTCGATCGTGGGCTTTTCGCCCAAACCTTCCGTCACCAGATCGCCGCCAACGCTCGGAATTTCCAAACTGAGTTTGCCGAGCGCCGCTGCGGCTACGGGGAAAATCTTTTTCAGCGCGCAAACTTGCGCATTGTATTCTTGCTCGGCAGTCTGCCGCTTTTCTTCGGCCGAAAGTGTGCAGATTTTTGGGATGTTCTCTTTTGCCGGCGAACAAGCCTGAACGGCCCCTTGCACTTCGACCAGGGACGAATCTTGCAGAAGAGTTTTTTTGAAATGGTACATTTGCGGGGAATCGCTTTTCGCGGACGATTTTAAATAAGCAAGCTTGCTATTATCCCGTGAACAGTTTTCGGGCACGTTCTGCGCAAACGCGATTTCACGAAGCAAGGTGTCCGGGAACGAGCGGGACTCTAAGTCCGCAGTGGTGGATTGAACTTGTTTTTTTAGGGGCGGGGTCAGCTTGTTGGGATTCCAGATTCCATCTTTTTGCAGGATTGCAGAAGTCTCGTCGCTTTGATCTGAATAAGATAAGAGCGAAGTTTTTTTAATTGTTCTTTCCAATTTATCCAGTTCGCTCGAGTCGCGGCCGTTCGCGAGCTTTCGGGATTCCCGCACCGACTGGATTTTTTGCAGCAGGGGAGCTAGCCGCGAGGCTTCGAAATTCACGACTTCTTTCAGGTCCTTTTTTGAATTCGCGATTCCCATTCGACACAAAAGCTCGGGTCGTTGTTCGGAGCTAAAGCTCAACTCTTGACTTAGCTCGCGGAGCTGAGATCGATTACTTACGGGCGTCGGCGCTCCGCTGCGGCAAAGGATTTGATCTTCCACTTGCGCGCATTCGTTGGCCTGTGCCGAAGCAGCCCCCGCAAAGAAAATAAAAAGAAAAACCAGCGCATTCATTAGTGGGCTTTTCGGCATTTTCGGGGCAAAACTTGACGGACATAGGTCCAAAATGAATTTTATCTGTGTGTTCAAGAAAATACAATTCCATCCGCCGTAGAGGCAAGTTTATGTTCTGGAAAATTCGGTTAGACGCGGGTAAAATCAGAATAACGTATTTTTAATTGCTTTGGCCAGGAGGTGTCTTAAAATTATTCATTGTTAGTCACAAAATTGAGGATCGTGAAATAAGAGCACCGGGAACTCCACCCGGACTACAGGCGCTGGCGACCTTCGGGTTATGTGCCCGACGGTGGTTCAAAACGCAAAAAACCCTCTAATTCACCTCTAAGAAAAGAATTACAGAATTTTCGGTCTCTAGCGGACGAATTTTTGGTCGGGTGGGGAGTTTTCGTTTATCGAAGCACACATCGAGAAAAAACCTAATAGAACGCCATGGGCCGAGTGGAAGGGGCGAGACCAATAAAAAAACCGAACCTTAATTTCGAGGCAGACTTGATGGAGAAGCTTCGTGATCCGAAATTCGCATCGAATTACATCATGGCGGATATGGTCGAAAACGATATGGACTTTCTGCCGATCGCGTTTGGTGATGTTGCTAAGGCTCACGGCATCGCGAAAGTTGCTGAGAATTCTGGGATTAGTCGCCGCACGCTCTACAAAATCTTCGATGAAAAAGGCCACCCGAGTTTTGACCTGGTAACTCAGATCATGGTGAGCATCGGAATGGAAATTCAAGTTAGACCGAAGAAGTCAAAAAAAAATCAAGGCCTCTTAGCAATCTGACACAGCTAAAAGAGTATGTACTTCAGGGAACATTGTTACAGAGACTGCAAGATTTTTTAATATGTTCTGATTTACGGATTTTTCGAATCACTTTAGGATCCTCCATGGCGGCAATGATTTTCATTTTACCGGCGCATTTGGCAAAATTCCTTGTTGACTCGAATTTTTATATCCCTATACTTTTTGTAACTAGTCAAAAAGGGGCCTATAAATGAAAAATCTAATTTTAATGTTTAGCATTTTGTTAAGCGTCGGCTCGTTCGCCGCTGATGTGCCAGCCGGTTTCACCGACACCCGAGTTGCAAGCGGACTGAACAATCCAACAGCCATGGAATTTGCACCCGACGGACGTTTGTTTATTGCGGAACAAGGTGGGGCACTGCGTGTCGTTAAAAATAATGTCTTGTTACCCACGCCATTTTTGAAGGTAAATGTTGATTCGAGCGGCGAGCGCGGCCTACTGGGCATAGCTATCGATCCTCAATTTGACTCTAACAAGTTCGTTTACATCTATTACACCACTAGCACGCCAACTACCCATAACCGAATCGTTCGGGTCACAGCCAACGGTGATGTGATGGCTGCCGGCAGCGAAGTTGCCATCCTTGAATTAGATTCCTTATCGACTCAAATTCACAATGGTGGCGCCATTCATTTTGGCCAGGATGGAAAGTTGTACATTGCCGTGGGTGAAAATGGTAACGGTTCGAATTCTCAATCACTTTCATCATTGCTCGGTAAAATGCTACGGATTAATAAGGATGGTTCAATCCCTTCCGACAACCCATTTGTAGGTTCGGGACGCGGTGAGATCTGGGCATATGGTCTCCGAAATCCATTTACCTTTTCGGTCAACCCGAAAAGCGGACGCATTTTTATTAATGATGTTGGCCAAACTACATTTGAAGAGATCAATGATGGACAACGGGGAGCCAATTATGGTTGGCCATTGACAGAGGGCGCAACCAACGACCCGCGCTTTGTCAGTCCTCTGATGACGTACGGCCGCAGCGAAGGTTGTGCAATTACCGGCGGGGCTTTCTATGATCCGGTTCAGGCGAATTTTCCGGCGCAGTTCATTGGCAAGTATTTCTTTGCGGATTTTTGCTTTAAATACATAAGAATCTTCAACCCAGTGGATAAAACCATCAGCGGTTTTGCAACCGCAGTTCCGGCACCAGTAGATTTAAAAGTGGGGTCCGATGGAGCACTTTACTATTTAAGCCGAGGAGACGGGTCGGCGCTAGCCCACGTTGGTAAAATTTCTTCAAACACATCCCAGTCGCCTGCTATCCTAGCCCAACCCCAAAACAAAAATATTTCAGTTGGACAGAATGCTACATTTTCTGTGAGTGCATCCGGATCAAATCTTATCTATCAATGGAGCCGCAATGGTGTGAATATAGCAGGTGCAAATTCTGCCTCCTACACTCTTACCAATGCTCAATTAGCTGATAGTGGGTCTGCGTTTCGGGTTTTTGTTAGCAATTCTTTTGGCAGCGTCACCAGTAACTCGGCAATCCTCACAGTCACCTCAAATATGCCCCCCAAGGGCACGATTTTGACCCCGAATTATTTAAGTAAGTATAATGCTGGAGCGATAATGTCATTTAGTGGTACAGGCACCGATCCAGAATCCGGAGCCTTACCGGCTTCAGCATTCACTTGGAGAATTGATTTTCATCACGATACCCATATTCATCCGGCAATGCCTTCTACCGTGGGCATAAAGAGCGGAACTTACGCGATTCCTAATCAAGGCGAGGTGTCAGACACCGTCTTTTATCGCGTCACGCTGATCGTAAAAGACAGCGCTGGACTCACGCACAGATCGATTCGAGATGTACGGCCCAACAAAGCAACTTTGACCCTGACTGCAAATATTGCGGGACTTTCTGTGAATATAGATGGCCAACCGAAGGCAAGTCCTTATGTTTTCACGGGCGTCGTCGGAATGCTGCGTAATATTGCAGTCACTTCTCCACAAACGCTGAACGGAAAAACTTACAAATTTAGTTCGTGGTCCGATCAAGGGGCCATCGCTCATAATATTACAACTCCTGCGGCCAATACAACTTACACGGCTAACTTTAGTGAGGTCATTACTTCAGCCGGAAGTTTTTAGCTTACGAATCTCAAGGTCGCGCTACGTCAGTGATCTACAGATTTGCTACTGGAAAAAGTAAAGGCAAAAAAGCAACCGTTCTAAAGTCCCTCACCGACAACGATCATACCGCTAAAAAGAGACTTGTCGCGCGGTCGTGCAGCCGAAGCTGCACGTTTACTTGCGCGAAGGCATTAGAGCGTCAAGAGCGCTTTGCAGGGCCCTTTAATGAGGAAAGAATTTCGTTCAGCCATCCTTTCGATATCACG
>JACMRP010000367.1 GCA_014376325.1 Pseudobdellovibrionaceae bacterium | reverse complement strand
TCCAAGCCGTGATCTCGGCCGACAAAGACGTCCCGCACGGAAAAGTAATCGGACTTCTAGACATAGTAAAAACCGCCGGCGTAAAAAAATTCGCCATCTCCATAGAAAAGAAATAAAAGGAACGTTCAAATAAAAAGAACCAGGTCGCTTTTCCTACTCAGCTCGTTTTTATCGGGCTTTTAGGAGCGTAGACTGAGCCAGGAACTGGAAAAGCGAAGTTAGATCCGCTTCTTCGAGTTTTTCGCAGGCGGTGAGTAGCCCTTTTCCATCCGCGATGGATTCCAGCGTTTCGTAGCAAAGTGCGTTCAGAGGCTTTAAGTAAACTTGATTGTCGGATTTATATAAAACTAAGAACTGCGGCTCGTTCCATTCTTCGGGCGCGGCCGAACCAATCGAAAGAGCGCTCCACAGATCGTGGATTGCATATTCTGATTTCACCATTCGCATTGAAGAGACAAAATTCGCGGGCTTGTTTTCCTCTAACAATTGCAATACTTCGGGACCGCTGAGACCTTGCTCGGTGGCGACATCAAAAAGTTCTTTTTTAAGCCAAGCGACCCGCGCAAGATCGGGAAGAAAAGTAAACTCTGCCGACAGCTCGTGCGTTCGCAGAAATTCAATAAACTTCTCTGAGTAATGCGACAGATTGTAGCTTTGCGACGGCGTCGCGCGAATAAAATCTTCAGCAATGCGGAAAAAATCGTCGTCGCCCAAAACCTTCCAGACGTTTTCGAATGTTTCGCCGAGCATATCCGTTAAGCGAGCCACGTATCCCCGTTGATAAACCGCGAAGGCACCTTCTTCCGTCAGTTTGCCGGCGGGTTGAAAACCTTCAGGCATGTTGCCGATGATTCCCGTAACGTAATCAAACACCGATTTCATGAGGGCCTTTCGTTTGGGCCGCGAGCCAAATTTGCCGAGCGCGAGATAGTTCTGATTCCAGTTCCGTGAAAGCCGGAATGTCATCATCCCACTCTATCAACACGGGAACCTTTGCTAAATCAGGCGCTTTAAATTTAAATAATTCCCAAACTTTTTCGTGCACTGGTTTTGAATGAGTATCGAAGAGGTAATCACCCATATCGGTGAATCCGGCTAAATGAATTTGCCCGATGAGCGAAGCCGGAATCGCGCGTAGGTATTCCAGAGGATCAAAAGAAAAATTGACGGAATTCACGTAAATATTATTGATGTCTAACAAAATTTTGCACCCGGTACGTTGGCAAACTTCGACGAGAAACTCCCACTCCGTAAATTCGGCGCGGGAGGAGTGAATGTAAGCAGATACATTTTCCACAAGTAATGGACGCTTCAGAGTTTCTTGTACTTGCTGAATGTTTCTAATTAACCCAGAAAAGCTTTCGTGAGTGTATTCGACCGGCAGCAAATCGTGCGAATAATGAGAGCCAAATTTGTTCCAACAAAGGTGATCAGAGACAACGAACGGTTCGATCTCATCTGCTAAAGATTTCAATCGCGCAAGATGAAGATCATTAATTCCTTCCGGAGATCCAAGTGACATCGATACACCGTGTAGGGCCACGGGGTACGAAGCGCGGATTTTCCGCAATATTTCGCGGGGCCGGCCAGAGCTATCCATAAAATTTTCAGAAATGGCTTCGAACCACTGAACCGAGCCGGCACCCTCTGACAGAAGGTGCGTATAATGAGTGGGTCGTAAACCGACGCCACCAAAAAATGCCGGAGATGCTACATCTCCATTTTGAACTTTTCCCATTTCCCTTTTTTCGTGTCGCAAACTTTTTTACTCATGCGAAGCCAGCCTTTGCCTTTGCATTCATTGCTACCGCCGCACTCGTGCTTTGCTTCGCCCGCAGTGCCGCCGCCGCATTGGCCTTTGCCATTGCATGAGTTTATGCCGTGGCATTCACCCATGTCGGAGGCCTTTTCGCCCGGAGCCGCACCGGCAGTAGATGCGGCTAATATTCCAGCCGCCGCCGCACTTAGGATCAACATCTTCTTGGTCATTGCATTCTCCTGAATATTTGTGAGTCGAATTTAGAACCGATTCACAGTAAAAGCCAGACTAAAATAGGTGACCGTGCAGGACTTGCGTTGGGGATTCATGACGAAGGTGTGGTCTCAAATTGACACAACTAAAGTCCCGTCAAAAAACCGCCGAAGAACCTTCTATGGGAACACAACATACCGAATGGAAATTCATAATCACCACCGCATTCCTCGTCGCCACGGTCGCGGTTCCGACCCTCGCTTCGCTTTTGGGTAGCGAGACGAACGAGCCTTCAACAATGGCCTTCCGTTCGCAGAATCAAAAAGTTCGTGAGCCAGCGAGTTTGCCCCAGTTAGCGGGACCAAAAAAACCGATAGTCATCGAAGACGCGAGCAAAGAGCTCAATCATCTGGTGACCGAGAACGAAATCAGTTTCGATTTTCAGTGTAAACAGACAAAGAGTTTTGATTTCAAAGTTCAGGGAAATTACGTTCAGTTAAAGGGCCACGATTGCGATAAAAAAGGGGCGATGCCAAAGCTCACGATCACAAATAAAACCAATGGCTTTACCGCATCGGTCTTTGTTTTAAACGGGAAACAGTATCAAACGGATTTAATCCAGCTGAAGCCCGGCGAAAATCAAATTCACATTCAGTATGAATATCCAACCGGACGCCTTGAAGAGCATGTTTTAAATGTCAAGTCGGGCGCTATTTAGAGACCCCAAAACGGGGTAATTTCTCCTCCCTTGCGCGTACTTAACGCGCAACATACATAATTGTACGATTAAAGATTTGCTCACGCGGTGACGCTCCTTTATGTTGCTGCCGTGATGACAGAGTACGTTGTGGATAACTTAAAAAATTTGGAATTGAAAAAGCGATCGGAC
>JACMRP010000366.1 GCA_014376325.1 Pseudobdellovibrionaceae bacterium | reverse complement strand
TTCTTTTTCATCTTTAAATTCAACGCGCCAGTCGACTTCATTCGACGGATCGAATTCTATCGAATGAATCCGCAATGCGCGTCCCGGAGCATTCTTATTTTGTAGATATACTTCGATCTTTTTTTGACGCTGAAAGGTGGCGACCGCGTTCAGTACCGCCTGCATGATCTCTTCGAGTTCGCTCAGCGCCTGGCTGACAAAAGCATTTTCTGAATTTTGGACGAGTGGCCACTGCGCAAAGACTGAAGTTGGCGTTTTTGCCTGCGGCAAAAGCTCGGCCGGTATTTTTCTATGCAATGGATGGCGCAAAATTTCTTTGACGCTGATCTGCTGACCGTTACTGAAATTATATCTCAGCATATCGGTCATGCGGTTCTGCTTATTCACCTCATTAAAGTAATGTTCCGAATACGCCGTCAGTTTTTTACGAAATATTTCGGGCAGACTCCACAGCCGCGGCGACAACAGTTCCTTATCGCGCGACACTTCGATGGTGTGGTATTTACTGAGATCCTGAGTCAGCAAGCTGCCAATCGTGGGGCCCCGAAGCATCGCGGGTTCTTCTAAAAATAAGCTGATGGAATCAAGAACCACCGGATCGAATTCTGAAAACCGGTGAACGTCGTCGTCACTGACTCCAAGAAACTGGGGACCACGCAACTGCCTTGCGAGCGCCTCTTGATCGGGATTTTTAATTTCTTCAAACGGCGTACGGAGTGCCTGCCACAGGGTCACGAAGCTCGCCCACTGGTGAGGACAAGATGCGGCATTTCTTCCGGCAACCATGCAAACGGAGCAAGAAAAGTTCAATGGCCCGTACTGTTTGTCTTCAAATATTTTAACGGTGATTTTGCCGTGCACGCCGATGCCGGTCCATAGCATCTGCAACTGCATCAAACCTTGTTCGGTTTTATTCAGCTCGAAGCCTTCGAAGTCTCCACGTTGTATAAGGGCCATGCCCTCTTCGTAAGGAATTCTTTCGCCGAGAGGCACACGTTCGCTGGGATCTTTCAGTTGCGAAATATTCTGCAAGGACATCGGAATAAGAAACACGGCACACCCTTTTTGACCTCATGAAAAGGCCATCACGCAGACTGGCCTATAAAAGCCAATCTGTCACGGGGGATTCATGATCCTAACGTCGGGCGTTCGGTCTGAAGCTTGTCCAGCAAGGCTCCGGGACCTTCGTAAACTGAAATACTTCCCGTCAGCTCGCTCACGCTCCATCCGCCGCAGGTAAATGCAACAATATCGACGGTTGCCTTGTTGGAGGCTGAAACATCGTAAGGCGTGTCCCCAATCATTAATGCCTCATCATGATTGACTTTTGATTTTTTTAATGCGGCAAGAATTATATCCGGATCGGGCTTCGATGATTCGGCATCCGCAGAGTTCGTAACCCCGTCCACTAATTCGCTGAGCCCCGCTTGCTTCATTAACGCTTCGTAATCCTTTTCGGAGGCCGACGTCGCGACGATCAACTTTTTGCCGGTGGATCTTAAAAATTTTAGCATTTCGGCGGCTCGCGGAAATGCCTTCAAGTTTGGCAAATAAGTACTGCGGAATATTTCACCGCGGCGTTTTTCTATTTTTTTGCCGAGCGGAGTTTCATTTGAGAGCCCGATCACCGATGGAAGTAGATGATCTCCGCCCATGCCGATTTTTTTTCGGATCGTATTTTCGCCCACCGCAAGTCCGAATTCTAAAAAAGCATCACGCCAAGCTAGGGCGTGTGCTTGGTTGCTGTCGATCAATGTTCCGTCAACATCTAAAAGAATGGCTTTGTATTTATCAAGTTTCATTTTTTGGCTCCTGTTCGAAGGGTCTCATTACTTGGGATTTCAAAAACACTTTCTGGGGTCGTCGCAAAGATTCGTCTTCCGCGAGACTTAGATATCTCGTATCCGCCGGTAAGCATGCCGAAGGATGGCAGAGTCAAACGTTCCATATTCAAAACAAAGCATGGCAGTCGTAAACGGATTGCGCCTAGATTTAAGCGAACGACCGGATGGACGTGGCCCTGAATAATAAACTGTTGATGGTCCTCAACAGTCGAATCGTGACCATGCGACAGCAGAAACGGACCTAGTACGAGATCTGTTTCAATCAGATCTATCGGGAGCTTCTCGAGATACTGCCTCGAACCCTTTTCGTGATTGCCCAAAAGCAAGGTCCAGTGCACGTGATCGTGTTCAGTAAAAAATTGTTTGAGATCATTTTGGATGTCATCGCTCCAGCTATGGCGGTTATGTATCATATCGCCCAGAATATAAACTTCCTCTGCGTGAGTTCGCTGAAGTAGCTGGTCAATACGGGACAGGTCATCCAAATGTGCGCCGGACGGAACCGGTATGCCGACCGCCTGCAGACTTTCGGGTTTGCCAATGTGAATGTCCGAAAGCAAGAGGGATTTTTTAGCTTCCCAGAATACTGCCCGCTCCGCTAAAAGTTCTAGGCTTTCGCCCGCAACCAGTATGTTCATAGGGATTTCTCCCAACTTTTTCGGAGTCTCGCCACTTTCATTTCGAGCGTCTCGTTTGAAAGTCGGTTCGCGTTTCCCATTTCGACGAACAACGGAAATGACAATGGCGATGGGTGTTCCACTTTTTGCCATAAAACTTTCAACGTCCCTAGTCGTCTGAGCACTTTTCCGATGCGCTCACTTTCTAGAGAACCCTGCAAAACTTCGTCCTTGCTCTGACGAATCAATAAGTTATTTGGTTCGTGCTTTCTAAAAACTTCGTATAGTAATGACGAACTAATCTGCATCTGCCTGCCGGTCTTTTGGTTTCCGGGATAGCCGGTAAATACCAAGCCCGCGATCGAGGCGATTTCGCGAAACTGCCGCTGACTTAGCTGACTTAAATGCAGGGATTCACCCATATCTTGAATCAGGGTGTCGTCAGAAAAAAAATTCTGATCGAACAAGCTCACAAAGTCATAATCGACTGGACCTAAGATTTCGAAACCGTATTCGTTAATCGAAAATGAAAATGTCGCGGACTTTCGCGCGGCAAATCGGTGGGCCCACAACTGGCTAAGGCCTTCGTGCACCAGTCGGCCCTCGAAGGGAAACACAAAAAGATGCTCCCCTTTCGATGACGACCAGGTTTCAATCAGCAACTCGTCAGGCTTCGGCAGCGCCGAAATCTTTGCCTGCGCGTCGAGCAGTGGCCGAAGTAAATTATTTAATCCTGGGTGGCGGTCTTGTAAAGTTTCGCGAAACGCTTGCCCCAAGATTTCCGACATCGGAAATCGATTGCCACCAAACGACGGCACGGTGTTCGTCGGTTCACTAGATGACTTTACGTAGGCGGTCATGTCTTTCAGAAGTACGAATTCTAATTTTTTGCCCGCGAACTGAAATACGTCGCCCTTTTTTAGACGCGATATAAATCCTTCTTCCACCGACCCGATATTTTTACGATTCGTAAAAGAGACCTTCACCATTTCGCTAGAAACGATTGTTCCGATGGACATCCGGTGAAGTGCCGCAAATTTTGGATTTAAGAAAACATACCGGCCGGTTTCTTGATCATAGGACAATTTGTGAAACTGCGGGTAGGCCTTCAGCGTTTCCCCACCGCGGGTCAAAAAAGTAAGGCACCAATTTAATTCTTCACGCGAGACGCTCGCAAAAGACACCGTATCTTTTAACGAGTCCGTGAGTTCGTCCACGCGGAATCCGGGCCCCGCCGCCAGAGTCAACATGTGCTGAAGCAAAACGTCGATAGGCTTGTGAATCGGTGGGCGAGACTCAACGCGATTTTGATCGAGTGCTTTGCGGAGCGCCTCGAGCTCTAGGATTTCCCAAGAGTTTGTGGGAACGAACAATAATTTACTAGCGGCACCGGGCCGGTGCGCCGATCTGCCCGCACGTTGCATGAATCGTGCGACCATCTTCGGGCTGCCGATTTGGACAACTTTTTCTACGGGCTGAAAGTCGACTCCGAGGTCTAAAGAAGAAGTACACACGATCCACTTAAGCACTCCGGACTTGACCCCCTCTTCAACAAACTCACGCTCTTTACGGTCCAGCGAGCCGTGATGAATCGCAATTTTTTCCGCCATGTCCGGAACACTTTCGCGCAATGCTTCGAACCATCGTTCGGCCTGGGATCTGGTGTTCGTAAAAATTAAAGTTGATTCGTTTTGATCCAGCTTGTGTATTAAGGGGTCCCTTAAAGCAAAGCCCAGATGACCAGTCCACGGAAAGCTGTCGATTTTTTGCGGAAGCAAACATTCTATATCGATAATTCTGGTTGAGCGGTCCGTGACGATCACCGGTTCAGTCCGTGGCCCCACCGCGACCTGCGCGGCTTGTTCCAGATTGCCGACCGATGCGGACAGCGCCCACGTTTGCAAATCGGGATTTAAAAATCGCAAGTGGGACAAACAAAGCTCCATCAAACTTCCGCGCTTCGTTGCCATCAGTTCGTGCCATTCGTCTAAGATGACGACTTCGATGTCCTTTAAGAGTTCATCGCCTTCGGTCTGCGAAATCATGACGGCAAGAGACTCGGGTGTCGTCAGCAAAATGTCTGGAGGATTCTTCAGTTGCTTTCTGCGCATCGCGGAGGGGGTGTCCCCTGTCCGCGTTTCGACTCGCAAGGGCCAGCCACATCGCTCAATCGGCTCTTTGAGGGCGAGCTCTAAATCGCGTGCCAGAGCGCGGAGCGGAGAAATGTAGAGCGCCTTTAAACCCTTTTTAGGATGGGCCAAAAATTTTGCGAAAGGCCCCATCACGGCAGCGTAAGTTTTGCCCGCGCCGGTTGGAACGTTCAGCAATCCAGAACGGCCATCTAAAAAATCACGCCAAAGCTGCTCTTGAAACGGAAAGGCCTTCCAGCCGCGGGCTTTAAAAAAATCCCGAACGGGCTTCAATTCTTTCGCGCGGTTGTCTTTCATACGACCGCCTCGATCAACCGGACGGCGGATTGCAAAGTGTCGGCCTCTGCCGCAGGCTTGTCCTTTCGCCAACGCAAGATTCTTGGGAACCGCACGGCGATGCCAGATTTGTGGCGCGTGGATTTGCCGATTCCTTCAAAAGCGATTTCAAAAACGTGGTGCGCTTCAAGCGACCGGACGGGGCCGAACTTTTCTCGGGTGTGGCGGCGGATCCATGAATCCAACTCATCAATTTCATTTTGATCAAGACCCGAATAGGCCTTCGCGAAAGGGACGAGCTCTTTTTTACCATCGATTTCGGACCAGAGGGCAAAGGTGTAATCCGTGTAAAGATTTGCGCGACGTCCGGTACCGGCCTGCGCGTAAATTAAAACGGCATCCAAAGTTAATGGATCCACTTTGTGTTTCCACCATGCCCCGGTCTTTCTGCCAACGACGTAAGGACTGTCCCAGGCCTTAATCATCAGGCCTTCGGCGTCCATTTCTCTGGACTGCTCCCGAAGCTGTTCTATTTGCTCAACGGAAGTTACTTTCAAAGTTTCTGACAGAGAAAGACGCGGAGTTTTATGCATCTCCATAAATTTTTCTAGACGGGCTCTGCGATCCCGTAACGGAAGAGCCCGCAAGTCTTCGCGGTTGTCTTCTAAAATATCGTAAGCGATGAACGCTGCCGGTTGGTCTTTCAGGGTCGCCGGCGAAACCTTTTTTCGGCCGAGGCGCTTTTGTAATTCCTGAAACGGCATGATCTTGCCGTCCTTACGGACAAGGATTTCACCGTCCATCACGACGTCACGCGGAAGCCCTTTGAAAAGTTCTACGATGTCCGGAAATGTTTTTGTGACCTCGTCTTCACCGCGGGACCAAATCCACGTTTCGCCCCCGCGATGAATCACCTGAGCCCGGATGCCGTCGTACTTCCACTCAAACGCCCAATCTTCGGCGTTAAAGTCTTTGTCGGTGCGGTCGTTCCATGAATGCGCTAAACAAAATGGGTACGGTTGACTGACCGGAGTTTCGGTCACTTCTTTAGACACCAACGCCCGGAAAGCTTCTAAGCCCGCGGTTTTCGCGCCCGTAAGACGATGGGCAATTTGATCCGTTGGGACGCCAAACACTTCTGACAGCGCGCGGATCACGATTTTTTCGCTCACGCCGACGCGGAACCCGCCCGTCATCAGTTTATTTAATAAAAAAACTTCCAGCGGTTTGAGCTCTTGCCAGATTTTCATTAACGCGTCCGCACGCTCGGTATTTTTGTCTTTCTTTACCAGCTTCGGGATTTCGACTTCGATCCATTCGGTCAAAGTTTTCTCAGGGCGCGAAGCATCTGCAGACGACTTTGTTAAATCTAAAGACTGAAGCAATAAACTGATGGTTTCGGCAGTGTCCCCGACATGGGAATAACTTTCTTCAAATAACCATTCTGGATAATTAGTCGACTGAAGAAAAAACACCCGAAGGTCCCGCGAGGTAATACTTTTTTTCGTCGTTCGTCCGGTCAAGATTAAGACCGCCCACATCGAATCTTCTGGTGGAGCCACGGAAAAATACTTTTGCAAAGCGGTGACTTTTTCATTGGTCGATGTTGTTGAATCTAATTCGTCGAAGAGCTTCGCAAAATGTTTCACGCCCCCTCCTCAACATCTTCGTACTGAGTCGTGAATAGGCGCACCTTGAGACCTTGCTCGGTCAGGAAACGGTCTAACACTTCGGTTTTACCGTGAGTTAAGAAGACCGTCTTTGCCCCTGTCTGGTGAATGGTTCGGACAAGGTCGCTCCAATCCGCGTGGTCAGAAAGCACAAAACCTTTTTCATAACCCTTTCGTCTCCTGGCACCGCGGACTTGCATCCAGCCAGAGGCAAACGCGGTCTGGGGATCTTTGAAACGTTTCATCCAAGGCGAACGATGCGCCGATGGGGGGGCCAATATTAAATCGCCGTTAAATTTGTAATCTTTTGGTTGGTTGGAAACCGCTTCGGTCGGAAGCATCGCCACGCCCTCATCGCGGTATATTTGGGTCAGCGTTTCAACCGCCCCGTGCAAAAATACTTTTTGCGAAGTGAATCGCGTTAGCTCCGCAAGCACCCGCTGCGCTTTACCGAGAGAATAACAAAATAAAAGCGAAGGCCGCTCTAGATCTGACTGCCACCACTCATAAACTTTTTGCGCCGTTACTTGGCCGCTTTCCCAACGGTAAATGGGCACCGCGAAGGTCGCTTCCGAAACGAAGGTATCGCACGGGACCACTTCAAATGG
This sequence comes from Pseudobdellovibrionaceae bacterium, assembly GCA_014376325.1. The sequence continues at coordinate 7,891 of JACMRP010000366.1, read as the reverse complement.
ATCGCAAGATGGATCGTAATTGCGTTTATAATCGCCGGACAATACCCACACTTCACCCTGATACTCTATCCGCACTTGAGCAGACCCCAAAATATGCCCTGCGGAATGAAAGCTGACCCAGGTGTTGCCTAATTGGAATTTTTCGCCAAATTCGTAGGAATTCGCATCAATCTGGGGACCCAATCGATGTTTCATGATGGGCAAACATTTGCGGGTGGCGAAGTACTTCTGCGCCCCGACCCGAGCGTGATCCGAGTGGGCATGAGTGATCACGGCGTTTTTTACCGGAAGCCAAGGATCGATAAAAAAATCCCCCGCCTCGCAATATAAACCCTGCTTTTCAACCCTGACTAGATCCTTCATTACCACCCTCTAAGTCACTCTCTGAGTCTATCTTGGAGACAGACTCTAATCTGAAGTTTGCAATACAAAGACCGTTCTGTAGGCGAACTCATTCGCTTAGATTTAGCCATTGGGGAGAATTGCCCCGCAGATTCGCGGCGACGAAGTCATGATCACCCCCTAGCAATTTATGGCAGAACAGGCAAAATGCATGTCCCAGTTCGATTTTATCGCGTCTAATTCTGGTACGGGGTTTGAACAATGGAGGTTAGAGGTGTCTCATGCGCAAAATCGTCACGTTTATACTTTTCGCAAGTTTGGCTAATAATATTGCCTGCTCTTCAGGCTTTGAACGGGCCGTGCCTAAGAATCTACAAGATGTCGCGACGGGACCTATTGATTTGAATCAAACGCCTGCTCCAAAAGCGGAAGACGGTGTTGAGAAAAAGGACGACGTCAAAACGACCCACATCACACCGACTTTTACCGGCGGCGATTTGGACGGACGACCAACGATGACTGCACCAGCGGCCAACGGGCCAGATCCAAAGGCCCCCGCCAATGGAATCACGGAACAAGCAGAACTTCGCAAAATGGACAAAGCATTTGAAGATCGCGACGCCCAGATCACGGCAAACACGGTCGCTCAAGCCCGAATCACACCCGTTACGGGCGATGCACAGCCAACGAATACTAATACTAACGTTCCGGTTCTAGAGGCAATAGCGCCTAAGGCGCTGGATTCAGCACCGCCTAAGGCGCTGGATTCAGCACCGCCTAAGACCGAAGCTTCTGCAGCAACCGCGACGACTTCTGCCAGAACTGCAGAGCAAGCGGATGTCCGCAAAGCCGAAGCGGCAATGGAAGCACAACCTGCTCGCATGACCGAAGCGGAACAAGATAAACTCGAGCGCGAGGGCACCCGACCCCTTGAATGGGCCTTCAGCGAACTTCGCGTGATTTTACCGGACACCTTAGCAAGCACTGCGCAAAAAGATGTTAACGTAGTGATCGCGAATAATGCACTGATGACAAGTACGACCGCAAAATTCCGTTTGGCTGGCGAAAAATCCTACATGCTATGTCGTGCGGCGGCCGAGCCAGCGCTCGTTAAAGGCGACACTTTTGCATTCGTTAGCGCATTCCAAAAAGAGTGGAGCACTGACAAACGCTTCACAATCGCGACGCTTGTCTTTAAAAATAATTCGACGCAAAAAGGTTTGAAATTTACTTGCTTGATGTACGGTTCAAAAACCGAAGCAGATTTTAAAGCCAACATGAGAGATATCGTCGAGTTTCGCAATCATCAGGGATTGTATAACTAGAGCTTATTTTCTTTGCGAACGTAATCTTGCCACAAGAGAACTAACTTCTCTCGTGGCATTTTTGCTTCACCTAGCTTCACGCCGGTCAGCTTTTCCATTCCTTGGACCGCCGCCGTTTGAACGCGGGCGTCTTTATCGCCAATCAATTTCGTGAAATTTTTCATTTCAAAATCGGCAGGCTTTTGCGAAAGGGCATCAACGATCTGTCCACGAATCCACAAACTTTCGGCGTTTCGATAGTTGTGTTTGCGATCAAGTTCTTGCCACAGCAATTCCCGCACCTCGGGACGCTGATTTTTTTGAAGGACTTCAACGGCCGCAGTGCGCACGACCAACGCTTTATCATTCAGAAGTTTTTTAGCGAGTATGTGCGCCTCGCCCTGGTTGGTTTCTGAAAGGGCCACCAACGAAGCGTTTCTCATAAACCACTGTTTATGTACAGATGCCTTCAGTAAATCGGGCGTTGCTTTATCACCGCGAGTTTCGGCGGCCATCATCAGGGCGCGCCAACGAAGACGCATCGATTGATTTTCGGAGAAGGCTACGGCGATATAATCTTTGTAAAATTCCTGACCACCGCTGCCGGTCACTTGCATCCGGTTTTCCGCAGGGAGACTGAGGATTTCAAAAACTTTTGGGTTCACAACATTTTTTACAGGAACGGCCGCGAACAAAGGCGTCGCCAAACAAGATATCAGTGCCACGCAAAGAAAAGATTTAATCATGATCAGCTCTTTTTGTTGAAATTTTCAAATTCCGCAAGAAGTTTTTCGTTTTCGTCGTTGTTTTTAGGCGCTTCATCAGCGGCCTTTTGACCCTCGACGGCCTGAGCAAAATCAGCAAGCAAAGAATCATCCACTTTGATGTCCGGAACGGCAGCAGCTTCTGCTACAGTTGCTGCGGGCGGGATGGCCGCGACTGGAGCCTGTACAGCAGGCGCTGGCGCTTGTGCGACGGGAACAGGGTTTGTCAGCATGGCTTCTGGTGCGACCGCGTTTGCTTGCTTGGAAACCGAAGCGGCCATATTGCGAAGGCCTTCAAGCTCTTTTGTGAGTCGTTGGTTTTCTTCTTTAAAAAAAGAAAGATCCGCGATGTCTTCAGAAATAATTTCGTATTCCGCCAAGCGGGCTTCGAGTTCTCTAATTTTTGCTTCGTAATCGCCGCGTTCTTTTTCAGCCATTCCGGCGGCGGCTTGCGCGGCCTGGGCTATGGCTTCGGCACTTGGCGATGCGCCCGGAGCGGCTGCCGCTTTGACGGCAGCTGCGGCCTTATCTTGTAGAACGACAATCTGTTTTTCTTTTTCTTCGAGCGCGGTTCGCATCGAGGTGAGTTCTCTGACGAGCTCCGCGGGGGCACTTCCGGCATGGCTGCTTGCGCCGGCGGGGCTCGCCGCTTTGCTCGACTGTTGGTCTAAGATTTTTTGCAGAGTTTTTTCGATGTGTGCGGTGTTTAAACTTGGGCCTGCCGTCGAAGTATCGAATGTGTCGACACCTTTAGGACCGAAGAAGGCGCGGTACACCAAAAAGATCGTAGAAATTAGGATCAGCGCCACCAATATTTCGATGATGACTGCGTTATTGAGACTCCAAAATACCAAAAATTTTTCCATGCTTGCATCGATTCTCCGGGCCTTTGCTCGGAACGTCAAGAAAGCCCCTCCTTTCAGTCTGGACCAAAGAAGTGTTCCTATGATAGATTAAAGCGATGCCGAATTTACCTCTCGATTTAGTTTTGAAAAATGCGACCGTACTGATTCCGAATGCAGAAGGCCACGGTTTGCACGAAGCGCAACTGGACCTCGGAGTCCGCGACGGACGTATTGCCGAAATCGCGGTTGGGATTAAAACTGCATCCGCTAAAATAATGGACTTAAAAGGCTTGCACATACTTCCGGGAGTCATCGACTCTCAAGTTCATTTTCGGGAGCCGGGACTTGTCCATAAAGAAGATCTTGAAAGCGGAACCCGGGCGGCGGTCATGGGCGGCGTCACCACTATTTTTGAAATGCCGAACACTTCACCATCGACGACAACTCGCGAAAGCCTTGAAGACAAATTGAATCGCGCGAAAAATCGCTGCCATGCCCATTACGCATTTTTTATTGGCGCTTCTCCAGAAAACGCGGATCAAATTAAAACTTTGGAACTTCTGCCCCACTGCTCAGGGACAAAAATTTTTATGGGAAGCTCTACCGGCAGCTTGCTCGTTGACGAAGAATCCGTGCTCGAACGAATTCTCCGTTCAGGCGTACGACGTGTGATCGTGCACTCTGAAGACGAAGCCCGCTTGCGTGAACGACGCGCGATCGCCGAAGATTCGCACGACGTGCACAATCATCCGGTTTGGCGGGACGTTGAAACCGCCATGATCTCGACGCAGAAGTTGATCCGTTTAGCGCGCAAAACCGGACGTCCCGTCCACGTTCTGCACGTTTCCTCTGCGGAAGAGATGGATTTTTTAAAAGATCAAAAAGACGTCGCCACCGTCGAAGCGTTGCCGCAGCATTTAACTCTGTATGCGCCAGATTGTTATGATCGTTTAAAAAACTTTGCGCAGCAGAATCCACCGATTCGCGAAAAGCGCCACATGGATCGCATCTGGCAGGCCGTGCTGGACGGTACGGTCGACGTCATCGGTTCGGATCATGCTCCGCACACTCGCGAAGAAAAAGAACGTCCTTACCCCCAAAGTCCTTCGGGCATGCCTGGAGTTCAAACCTTGATTCCGGTGATGTTAAATCACGTGAATGCGGGTCGACTTTCACTCGCGCATTTTACTCAGCTCGTAACCGAAAATCCACGACGCGTATTTGGGGTGCAAAACAAAGGGCGCATCGAAATTGGCTACGACGCTGACTTCACCGTGGTCGACATGAAAAAAACCCGCACGATCACGAACGACTGGATCGTCAGCAAATGTGGCTGGACACCTTATGACGGAATGAAAGTCACCGGTTGGCCGACACACACGATTTTGCTCGGCCGTACCGTCATGGAAAATGACCAACTTATTTTGCCGTCGACCGGGCTCGGGGTCAACTTTGCAGCCACTTCCACCCACTAATTCCAAGGGTAAACAAGCCGCGCTCAGCTTTTTCTTTGGTGGCTTACTTCCGCTGATCGCGTTCACTGTCATCGAAGAAAATTACGGTGTCATCGCAGGCCTGATTGCCGGTATGATTTTCGGTGTGGGTGAAATCGTTTTTGAACTCGTCAAACATCGCAGAGTTTCAACGATGACGTGGATCGGAAACGGGTTGTTGTTAATCCTGGGCGGAGTTTCCCTGATTTCGAGCGAGGGTATCTGGTTTAAGCTTCAGCCCGCGCTGATGGAAGGGGCCTTTGCATTAGCGCTGTGGGGCTCTTGCGTGATGCGAAAACCTTTGTTGGTCGTGATGGCCGAAAAACAGGGTCAGACGTTTCCGGACGCGGTGAAGTCCAAATTGTTTGGTGTTACGTGGCGAACCGGTTTCTTTTTCGCGATCCATACGGGACTTGCGACTTGGGCCGCGATCGACTGGAGTACCACGAACTGGGCCCTGCTGAAGGGCGTGGGATTCACCGTCAGTTTTGTTGTGTATTTAGGTCTTGAAGTCTTTTATCTACGCCATTCCCTCGCTAATATAAGGAATGAATAAAACCCTCATAATCTCGCTCGTTGGTTTCAGTTTGTTGATCGGTTGCTCGCGTCTAGACGTTGCGGTGAACTGGGCGGACACTTATATTGCCTCGAGCGTGGATGATTACTTCGACATCAGCTCTTCCCAGAGCAAAGAACTCAAACTAGATCTAAAACGCGATATCGCGCGCCTTCGCAAAGAACAATTTCCGAAATGGGCGTCACAACTGCGCGAACTCGAAACTCAGTTTGCTCCGGGCGCCGCAAAGTTGAGCTCTGAAAAATTTCATACTTTTTTTAAAGAAACTTTGGATGCCGGCCGAGCACTCGGGCCTTACTTCGCCGCGACGACCGTTAAGTTCGTGACGACCGCGACTTCAGAGCAGTTAGAACATTTTGAAAAAACTGTCCGAGAAAAGAATGTAGAGGATCACGAGAAGATTCAAAATAGCAAGAAGGCCCGTCAAGAAGCTCGTAAGAAGTATCTTCGATGGACGGATCTGTGGATAGATTCGCTGACGGACGATCAGGACAAGCTTTTGGACATTCATTTGGACGCGAACCCTTTCCCCCTGGAACAGCAATTAACTAATAAGCTCTTCGTTTTGGATCAGTTTTCGACGGCGCGGAAGACTCCGGAAAAGTTAAAAACTTTTGTGACGGACTTCGCGGTGGACCGGAACCGCTTCAACTCTGCCGCATTTCAGAAAGCCATGGACACATACCAGCAGGAACTTGAGAAGTTCGTTTACCAGCTGCTGCAAACCTTGACTGAAAAACAGAAGAAGCACTTCCGAGAAAACCTCACAGAAAAAGCCGAAGCCCTCGAGAAACTAGCTGCCAAAGAGTGATCAAAAAATTTCCAGGGCCATAATGATCACTCCAAAACCGCAACTCACTAGCAAAGCAAAACCAGGGCCATCCCTTTCCGGCCAGAAAGGTACCAGGTCGCCTTTGTGAGTCCCTCACAAAAGGGACCTGGTACCTAAAAAAAAGCCCCGGGTTTCCCCAGGGCTTTTTTTGAACCTATGTTCCTGTTCTGTTTACTTGTTACAGAATGGGAGGTCAGGCTGGATTTGGCAGATGATTTGGCAAAGCTCTGGGCTGCCGATCGGGCATTCGCCCGGAGTTCCAGGGTTTCCTGGATCGCCGCCCGGTGGGTTCGGAGCAGATGGCTTCGCACCCACATTGATGTCCAAAGACATCGCCGTAGCGCCTGCAGCGTCGGTCACCGAAATGACCGTCGCGCCGTTCGCAACTGCCGTCAAAGCACCCGTTTCAGAAACAGTTGCCACTGCTGGCTTGCTGCTGACGAATTTAAAGGGAGCTTTTCCGTGAAGAACCGAGAAATCGATTTTCTCGCCAGTGCCGATAGTGGCAGCAGCCGGAACAACAACCAATTTCTTAGAAATAATCACGTCGACCGCATTCAAAGCATCCACGCGGCAGTTACAAGCCGTTTGGATCTGAGCCTTCGCGCCAGAAGTTTGCAAGATCGCGCGGATTTGTGCACCCGTTAGAGTCGCATCCTGTGCTTTCAAGAGAGCAACCAAACCAGAAACCAATGGAGTTGCCATCGAAGTTCCAGAAAGTTCGCCGTATTTATTTTGCGGCAAAGTGCTGAGAATATTCAAACCAGGAGCCGCCACGTGAACTTTTGCAGTTCCGAAGTTAGACCATGATGGTTTTTCATCGTTAGGACCAGAAGCCGCAACGGTGATTGAATTCGGTAAACCATTGTTCGCAGGATAAACTTCGGTTGTGTCATTGTTTTTACCGTCGTTTGCCGCGGCAGAAACGAAAATCACACCTTTGTCATCAGCACGCTTAATTGCTTCAAGCAAAGGAGCTGCCGTTGAGCGAGGAACCGAAGCACCCCAAGATGCAGAGATGACCATCGCGCCGTTAGCAATCGCGTAATCGATCGCTTTGATCGCGTTGTTCAAATCGCCCGATCCGTTTTCAGTTAAGAAACGAAGTGGCATCAAAGTGACTTCCGGGCTGATCCCGATAGTTCCTTGGTCTACTAAGCCAGTTGCGCCGATGACGCCTGCACAGTGTGTCCCGTGACCAGGGTTTTGTGCTCCTGTTTTGTCCATTGGATCATTGCTGTTATTCGTGAAGTCGAAACCAGCCATCATGTTTTTAGCCAATGAATCGTGTTTGTAATCAACTCCCGTGTCGATGACAGCAACGATGACCCTCTTATTGCCACGGTTGCCCGCTTTGGTCCAAGCCGCTTCAACTTGTACTTTTGCAACGGCCCACTGAGCTTTTAATGCCGCTGTGTCCAATGGTGCGCTAAAAGTGTGCAATTGGAAGTTCGGTACAACGTACTCGATATCCGGGTTGCTCAGCAATGAAGCAAGGATTACTGCTTCCTTACTTTTATTGACATCGACAAGAACGATGTTGCCAACCGTGTGGTTGTCCAAGACTTGAAGTTGTTGGCTTTGAGACATTGTGCTCAGAGCTGAGAATGCAGAACTGTTGCGATATTTCACTAAGTATTCCCCCGCGAATACTTGCGAACTGATGAGCAACGCGCTGACGAATAAAATGCGTTTCATATGTGATCCCTCCGTGGTTGCAAAAATCATAGTCAG
>JACMRP010000365.1 GCA_014376325.1 Pseudobdellovibrionaceae bacterium | reverse complement strand
GCCGGGAAATATTCGTGAACTTGAAAATTTGATGGAGCGCATGACCATCTTGAAGGGTCACGGCAATTTGGAAGTGGTCGATTTGCCACTGAAGTACAAGGCTGGCAAGGGTGTAACTAAAGAAGTCGGCGTGATGGAAATTCCAGAATCCGGTTTAGATTTCAACACTGCCGTCGATACTTACGAAAATGCATTGATTCTACGAGCTTTGGAAAAAACTGGCTGGAACCGGAATCAAGCAGCGATGCTGTTAAAGCTGAATCGCACAACACTGGTTGAGAAAATCAAGAAGAAGGGTCTTCGACCGCCAGATGGCGTATTAGAGATTTAAGACAGTATCCTTGAGGAGTCGGAATTACATACCGGTGGGGCTTTATCAGCCTTAACAAAGCCTCGGAAGACGATCCTGTCTTCCATTGGGGGCTCCTCGAAAAATACCAAACGTCTATGCATGACTATTAGCAAAGCTCAGACCAGGATTTTGGCCCGCGCGCTTTGATTTGTTTCGCGCTGAAGGCCTTGGCGACATTTCGCGGACCCGCAGTTTGTCACTTTGGCTAGGGTTTGGTCAGTCGCCTGCGCACGCTGGAGACATCTATTAACATCACTATTACTTTCACGCGATTAAAATAGTTCGTAATTCTTAAAAAATTTGTGTGCTTCCGCCAGCATCTTTTTCTCTGTCGTGTGTTCGCTGCTTTCGAAATTTTCTAGACCAATGATTTTTTTGGCCAGCGTTTCTGCTTGGTGCTCTGCCAAATGGTGCTTGAACTGATTCTTTGCCAAGCCCGGGCCTATCAGTAAAAAGTTGTCAGCACCTTTCAGTGCGTGCGCGAGATCGCGGAAGTAGTGCTCTGAGTTTTCAACCTCGTGCGTTTTTTTATCGCTTTTATTAGGCGTGTGATTGCCTGGACCCGCCTTGGTAACAATTGATTTAGCAATCCCCTCGGGATTGAGGGCAAAGATGCGGGCATTTTTCGAATCTATCCATACTACGTAATCTTTCATACATTTCTCCTTTGGTGGTAAACAGTACCTAATTAAAATGCTAACTGAACTGCGGTCCCGTAACCCAGATACTGAAGTCCTTCGCGCGAATCATTTGCCTTGCGACGTTATTTCCGAAAGGCCCACTTTGTGCTCCCGTATGGGAAGCGACGCCAACGACACCAGCGTTCTGCTTAGTGGCAATGCGATTGATGGCTTCGGACGCGGACATAAAGTTCTCCTCGACATTTTTACAGACTCTTGTGGTGATTCCGTATTTTTTTGCCTCTAGCGCCCAACGATCCATCTCATCTTTTGCCCATACGACTTCGTCGGCGATAATCTTTTCAGGAAGATCTCCCGGAATATATGCTGACACCATCGCCGCCGCCGGAAACGTGACCGAGTGAAACAGCATCAATTCTGATGTACTACCGGAAATAAACTTTAGAAAATTTTGGTAGGATTTAAATGTAGACTCATGAAAGTCCGTCGCAAATAGAGCACGGTCACTTCTTGCTTGAATTTTTTTCGGCGCCATAAATAAAACCGGAATTTTAGACCGTTGCAGAACTTCATAGGCGAAGCTTCCGTAGATAAACTGTCCCAGCGCAGATCGCCCGTGCGACGTCAGCAAGATCACTGTGGCCATTTGTGATTCGGCATACTTTAATAAGGAATCAACGCCGTCGCTAATGAGATCCGATTTTATTTCAATAATGTGGACTCCTGCCGTTTTACCAACGAGAAGCCGGTCTAAATAATCCCGTGTGCGCACCTCTGGCTGAACCCAAGGGGCTGCCGAGGCAAAGTGAACGTACGTCGGATAAACGTGCTCGAAACTGCCGCCGAGAAAATGACGAACTTCTTGCAGCGCCTCGTAACTGGGTATCAAATCCGATTCGTGCGGATCAATTGCCCAGAGTGCGAGTGTCCGGTTTTGAGAATCTTTCTTTTGCATGACCATACGAATTTCTCCGGTGATATAAGTGGCGCTTCGCTATTCCACCTTCTGTATCAGCAATCGACGATCCAGATCTCACGCGACTCTGAAGCAGCCAGACGCGAGTATTGAGACAATAGTTCCCATCCGATCCCGAGGTTGTCCCAACATTTTCGGCAAATTGCTTTAACCTTGTTTCTGGTCCCGATACGGCTCAGTGTGAAAGACATCCAAGGAGACTTTATGAAATTCATCAGTCCATTATTAGTTGCAGCTGCCTTTGCCGTTCCATTTATTGCACTAGCTCAAATGAACATTACGGATGCGGATGGAAATCCCGCAAACGTCATGACCGCACAAGGCAAGATGATCACCCTGAAGCTCGTTGTCGGGGAACCATTGAAAATCCTTGTTGTTGGTCGCGAAGAAGCCAAGATAGATCTAAAAAATCTAGTGCTGACGGTTCGCCGAATGAATCCTACGAAGCAAAAAACATTGGCTACCGAACGAAACGAAAATACCTTCGTCGTATCCGAAGCACTGAACGCCGATGCGGTCACCGACCTCGAAGTAACGACGAAGCTTCAGGGTAAAAAAGAGAGCTTCCGATTTAAACTCCCCGTCAAAAAACCTTAGACCTAACGTGCGGGAACTTTACGCACAAGTTCCTGCAAACTTTTTAGTTCTTTAGTAACTTCGGCCGGTATGTGAGTTCCACTAGAGCCCGAGTAAGCGAATGTGATCAAGTCTTGATATTCCTTCAAACACTTGGCCGCAATCGGATTTTGGGGATATTCGGTCACGCATTGTTTAAGATACATTTCAGGCAATGAATAAAAGTTTTGATAGCGATTCTGAGTTTCGCAAAATGACAACCAGTAAAGAATATCGGGTTTCAATGGGGTCTCTGGATGGTCATTCAGAAAGTCATATAGAACTCCAGATACTCGCAAATAGTTCAGTTCTCTTCTTGAATCACCGAACTTGAAGTCACCCAATAACTCTGCTTTCAAATTAGTTTCTACAAAAGATCTAAGTTGCGCCCCTTCGGTGGTTTTAAACCTGGGATACTGAGCACCGTCGAATTCGCCCGCCGCAACTTTAAGACTCTGAATCTTTTGACGTTGGGACGCCGAAAGG
>JACMRP010000364.1 GCA_014376325.1 Pseudobdellovibrionaceae bacterium | reverse complement strand
TCCATTTTGCCGACGATCTCTTCAAGACGTCCTAATTTTTTTTCAAAGTCCATCAGGACCTCCCTTAATTATATTTTCAACGCGCGCTTCGATCTTACCCTGGGCCAGAGTCACTTCGACAAGGTCCCCGATTTTTAATTGCTTCGACGCTTTTACAACTTTTTTATTTACCTTTACGATGGAATAACCGCGATCGACGACTTTCAGAGGACTCAAGCTATCAAGAACTGATTGCCATCGATACAGTTTCGATTTTTTGATTTCCAACGAATGCAGGAAAGACTGCTGAAGCCTTTGGCGAAGATTCGTGATCGCCTTGATCCGCTCTTGCACGAGCGCAATGGGTGAGCCCATTCGTTCGTGAGCGATCTGCACTTCGTAGCGACGTTCGGCAAGCTGTCGATCCATTGCCATTTGCAATCGATTCACCAGATCATCGTTGCGCAGATTCAAATCTTGCAACTTTTTCTGCGGATCGACCAAACCCTTGGTCAGTATCTGAAGCCGTTGTTCCCAAAGCTTGAAGTTTTTTTGCAAACTTAATCCCAGCAACTTTTTTAATTGCTGAAGACGGTTGGTGAGTTCATTCGAACTTCTTGCCACAAGTTCGGCCGCTGCAGATGGAGTGGGTGCACGAAGATCCGCGACAAAGTCCGCGATTGTAAAATCGATTTCGTGGCCGACGGCAGAAATGATCGGCACTGGCGAAGCAACTATCGCACGCGCAAGTTTTTCATCATTGAAGCACCACATGTCTTCGATCGAACCGCCGCCGCGACCGACGATGATGACGTCCACATCAGGAAGCCTTAACGCCTTGCCGAGAGCTTCGCAAATTTTCTCTGCCGCCGTACCACCTTGAACGACCGTCGGAACAACCGTGACCTGCAACCAGGGTGCACGACGAGAAAGAATGTTGATGATGTCACGAATCGCTGCCCCAGTTGGCGAAGTCACCACGGCAACGTGTTTTGGCATCGTCGGTATTGGGCGCTTGCGGGCCGACTCGAACAAACCTTCTTTTTTAAGCTTTTCTTTCAGCTGTTCGAAGGCCCTTTGAAGCGCACCTGCGCCGACGGGCTCCATCATTTCGCACAAGATTTGATAATTACCACGGGGTTCGTAAACGGACACGCGCCCACGTACGATGACTTCGGTGCCGTCGGTTGGTTTGAATTTTAAACGCGAACCGAAACCACGAAACATCACCGCGCTAATTTGCGACTTTGAATCTTTCAGGGAAAAATAAAGATGACCAGAAGTATGCGCTTTGAAATTCGATATTTCACCGCGAGCCCACACGATATTGAACTGGCCTTCGAGCAACTGTTTGATAGAAAGATTCAGCTCTTCGATCGATAAAACAGTGGGCTCATCGTTGCGAGGAGCGTCGTCTGCAAAATTCGAATTTATTGGTTTAAGCTCTTGCTGATCTGACATCTCGAGAGAACTTAATGAGGCCCTCTTACAGAGTCAAATAAACATTTTGAATTGACCAAAGGCCCCCGACGAAAAAGCAAATCCACGCGAGTCCTTTGTGCTTGCTCATCTGCTGAAATGCCGCGCCCAAGCGCTCTTCGCCAATTTTGACTAAGGCCGGAGTTTCCAGCACAAGTACCAAAAGCAGTCCATAGAAAAATACGATAAAAGGGAAGAAATAATCTAGTTTTTCTGGCGTCATATTCCGCTTATCGGACATTTATTTGTGTCGCAGGAGTCTGGCCCGATTGCTTTTTTCTAACTTTAATATAGGATAGTAATCAGGGTTCGACCGCGTAAACCTCGATCGAAAATTAACCTTATGAGCATATATTGGGGGCTGTCCCTGACGATGGTGTGCAAGCTCAACTCGTATTGAGAAGCCTAAAGTTGTTACCATGGCCACCCACCTTAGCGAACACAGGTTAATATTTCAGAGTAGCTGTCGGGCCTTTTTTTTGTCCAAAATCTAGAACAATTTCCTATCATTTCCTAGACTAGTTTCTAGGTCTTCTTTATCAAACGTTTCAACATCGAACATCCACATTTTGGACACGATTCGCGCATGCTTTATTGTTCGAAAACCTCGACCTATTTTGAGACGAGCCGTTTAGCTAGGAAGTTTTAGGCCCGATAATCTAAACATGGACTTAAGACGTAATACTGCTCAGCTGTGGGTTTGCTGCATTGCCTTCGCATGGGGGCTTTCTGCCTGTAACATCAAGATGGATGCCCCGGACCAAACCGATGGCACTCAGCGCCCTGAAGCGGCCTACTGTGGCGCCGCGCAGGCGACGGCATATTCAGGTTCGACGACTGTCGTCTCTGGCAATGCAAAATTTAATTATCGAAACTTAGACTGGGTTGGACCTACTTGTACGGGACTGTGTGGAAATCCGACCGCGACCAGTTTGAATATTCCGTTCGCAGAAGTTCACGTCGTAGATGCAAATAGTGGCACCATCCAATGCGGAGAAACAGACGAAGCGGGAAACTACGCTCTGACAATACCGCGCGCGGCCGGTACGTATACTGTACAAGTCTATTCTCGCGCGATGAATTCAAATTTCAAAGCAAGTGTCCTTGAAGACATCTACTCTGCGGCACCCTACTACATTGAAAAATCTTTTTCGAACAGTGGAGCGCAGGCAACGATAACCGCTATCAACTTAATCGCTTCGGCGCAGGCAAGTGTCGCCGCAAAAATTCCGGGCGCC
>JACMRP010000363.1 GCA_014376325.1 Pseudobdellovibrionaceae bacterium | reverse complement strand
TCTGGCCTCGGCGTCTTCGGCAGCTGACCCGATGTGCGGGGTGGAGGTTCCTATGAAACTGATTCTAGCTCTGACCGCGACGATCACAATGCTGTTCACTGCCGGGTGCAAAGAAGGCACAGAAACCATCGTTGTCGCTGGCGACAGTTGGGCGATGTTCGTCTGCAGTTACAAGAGCCTGGACAATGCTTTAACGAAGGCCAACGTCTCGGGACAGTCGACGAATGCAAACTGTTTATCAACGACGAGGGCTTCGATGCGCGCGGAAGAACAGGTGCTCTTTGAAACCATTCAGCATCAAATTGGGGATGCAACATCGGCGTACTTAACCGCACGTCCCGATTTGAAGATTTTGATTTCTGGTTACGACTATCCCCGTTTTTCAGACGACAATAAAATCGACGCTTACTGCGAAGCTTACGCGGACATGGGTTGCCCGACACCCGCAGAGCTGAACCAGTTTCTGAATCGCTTTGCAGAAAGCATGACCAAGTTCGTAGACCACAAAAATACCTTCTACATCCAGCACCATGGTTTGATGCAACATTATCTAGGAAACGAAGACGCGAACCTAAAAGCATTCGTCATGCTTGCACCGGAGCAAATTTCTTCCGCCGATCAACCGGCGCGTTTCGGCGGCGATGACCGATTGCAAACGGAAGAAAAAGGAATGCTGCGAATCGGCCCACTGACCGACGCATTTCATCTTTCAAAATTTGGCTTTGATAAGTTGGCGGAACATTCGGTCACGCAGTACTCGAAGAGTAGGTGCCAGGTCCTGTTCCTGTACGCGGCGCGTACAGGAACAGACCCTGGCACCTACTCTTCGAGCTCCGGGATGCGCGAAAAGGCAATGCCCGTCGGGGCGACATCCAGATTATCGTGCAGGCTTCCGACGTAGACCGTGTCTTTGCCGAATTTTTCGTTGAGTTTATCGACGACCGAAAACAGCTGCTCTTTCTTGGTGTTTTCGAAGAAAGAAAACTGATGCTCCTCCGCTTTGCGGAAGTCAGACAATACCACCGAGACGCGCAGGGGCTTCTGCTTGCGAGGCATCTCTTGGTAAATGCGGTTTAACTGGGTCATCAGTAAGCTCGTGTCTTGAGTCTCTTGCAACTTGATCGTGCGCTCAAAGTTTTCTTGGTAACCTAAAAACTTTACGCTGAGACTCATATGCCGGGTCAGGAAATTCTCTTTCCGCATGCGGATCGCCGCTTTTGATAAAAGTTTTTGCGCGACGCCGAGACTGCCCTCCCAGGTGCGCGTGTCCGGCGGCAATACGTGCTGATGACCGATGCTCTGACTTTTTTGTCGAGGCACCAAAAGGTTTTCACCACGGAGTAAATAATAATACCGGCTACCGACAACGCTGCCCCAAAGATTGAACATCTCCCGCTCATTCATTTTCAAAAGTTGTTCCATCGTCCGGACGCCTTTTTGATTCAGACGATACTCCATCTTCGCGCCGATGCCGGGCACATCGCGAAGCTTCAGCGGAATTAATTTCGTCGGCAGATCTTCCATTTCGATAGTCACGAGGCCATTCGGTTTCATCATGTCCGTTGCCATTTTCGAAAGAATAACGTTCGGGCCCAATCCGATCGAACAAGTCAGCGCGACGCCGACCTGATCGTGAATAGCGGCGCGGATTTTTTCTGCAAGCGCGATCGCGACCGGTAGACTTTGTTGGGTCCCCGTCAGCTCGCAAGCGAATTCATCCACCGAACAAACCGAATGGATCGGCACGCAGCTTTCGACAACGTCTTTTATCAGATGATGATACTTGATATAAATTTGGTGGCGGGATTTCACGAACTGAATGCCCGGACACATGCGTCGGGCGTCCCCCACCAGCGTCCCCGTCTTGATCCCGAAAGCCTTCGCTTCGTAACTGGCCGCTAGCACGCTGGTCGTGTTCGCCATCATCGGGACGATGGCCATGGGTTTGCCACGCAGCTCAGGATTTTCTTGCTGCTCGCACGAGGCAAAGAACGAATTTAAATCTAAATAAAGCCAGCGGACCATGGGTCTAAACTAGCACTTGCAGCGATTCGGGCAAACCTAAAGAGGACGCTTGGGGCGCTCGGCTAAAATCTATTTCTACGGCGCGAAGGGCTATGCCCGGCTGATTGAACTCCACATCCGAACCGTAGAGCTTATCCCCCACGATCGGATACCCGTGACTGCTGAGCTCAAATCGCAATTGGTGCGGCCGTCCGGTGAGCGGGAAGAGCTCCCACTGGTGCCAGCCAGTCTCGGCATCTATGCTTAAATAATTAGCCTTGGTTTCGCTGGGTTTGCCGGTCTTATGTTCGTAAGTTCGGCGTTTGCCGCGGAGCAAGCGGCTTTTCCAAACAAACTCTTCGCCCTGATCCAAGGTAAAGAACTGGCGTCGATTTTCAACACTTTCTGGAATGTGCGCGAAAGTCTGATTGCCGGTATAGGCATGGTAAGTTTTAAATACTTTTTTATGCTCAAACCAAGAATTTGCGGTCGAGTGGGCCTTGGGGTTCTTAGCAAACATCACAATGCCCGAAACTTCGAAATCGAGCCGGTGCACCGGAAAAATTTGGACGCCTAAATGCTTCTGCAACTCGCGACCTAGACAAGGTCGGTCATCGTCTTCACCTTCGCGACTTGGCGTGGTCAGAATCATCGCTTCTTTATCTACCGCGACGAAGTTTTCGTTTTCAAAAAGAATTTCTAATTTCATATATTTTCCGGGACGGAAATTTTTGCCGGCGTCTTTTTAGTAAGGCCGCACAAAAATATTTCTTTGCTGATCTTGCGGGTGCTATCGGGCTTCACCGCTTCAAAACGGGTAAAGTCTTTTTTGATTTCGTCACGTAACTTTGTGAAATCATCGCTGTGAAAAAGCTTGCAGACGAAGTGCCCACCGGGCTTCAGAAATCGCCGCGCGACATCCAGCGCAAGCTCACAAAGATCCATCGAGCGCGCCTGATCCGTGAAACGAATGCCCGTGGTATTTGGCGCCATGTCGGACAAGACCAAATCAAATGGAGGTCGAAACCCGTGCTCTTTGAAGATTTCTTCGAGCTGCAAATCGCGAAGGTCCGCTTCGATGAAAGTGGCGTTCTTTAAACTCACGGTACAAGGTTTTAAGTCAACTCCGAGAATGCGTCCGTTCGCACCGATTTTTTGCGAAGCGTATTGAGACCACGATCCCGGAGAAGCGCCTAAATCCAAAACCACTTGGCCTGTTCTAAAAATTTTGAACTTTTTGTCGATCTCTTCCAGTTTAAAAACCGAGCGCGCGGCGTAGTTTTCTTCTTTGGCCTTGTGGTAATAGTGATCTTTCGGGTTGTAACTCATGCGAAAGGGTATATCAGACTTGCTTGGTTGAAAAAAGCGCGGTTTCGCGCTAGCTTCATAAATGTAAGAATTATCAAAGGAATATCATGGAATTAGCAATCGTAATGGGAGTCTTTTTCCTGGTCATGACCATGATCTTCGTCTTTATCGCGTTGTTTCTGCCAGAGTGGGTCGGAATCTCGGGCAAGAAAGCCAAAGACATTATGCGCGAACAAACCGAAGGCGAAATTGAGGCCGCTAATGCTGCGGTTCCTGCACCTTCCACAGAAGCGAACCG
>JACMRP010000057.1 GCA_014376325.1 Pseudobdellovibrionaceae bacterium | reverse complement strand
TTGGCACTTATCTAAAAAACTCAAAGGTCAGTCCGTTTATCTTGGTAACAGCTTGCCGATTCGTCATTGGGACATGGTTGCGGATTTTGATTCTTTCCCAGCTAGAGTTGTCGGTAATCGGGGCGCGAACGGTATTGACGGACAAGTATCGACATTTTTGGGCTGGTCCGAAGCCGCGACCGAAAATTGGTGTCTGATCGGTGATTTAACGGCGATGTACGACCTGCCGGCGCTTTGGATTACTCCTCAGCTCGAGGAGAAAAAACTTCGTATTGTGGTAATCAACAATAAAGGCGGGCAGATTTTTAAAAGAATCTTCCACCGCGATATTTTTCTGAACAAGCACGATATTGACTTTAGCCATTGGGCCAAAATGTTCCACTGGGAATATCAAGTTTGGAACAACATTCCGGAAGAAATGAACCTTGCCCAGCACCAACTTATCGAACTTATACCCGATGCCCACCAGACCGAAGAGTTCTGGAAAGAGTGGGACGCGATGTGGAAAAAATAGCGTGAGCAAAATTAAGATCATTTGCCTGCACGGATTTTTGGGACAACCAACGGACTGGGACTTGATTCAAAGTCATTTTATGGTCTCACCCTTAGCGCAGAGATTCGAATGGTCTTCCGTCGATTACATGAACGATGAAAGTCTTGATTCCAAAAATACTTTTTTGAATTGGGCGCAAAATTTCAACCAAAAAATTGCTAGCGATTTTGCGGAAGGTCCACGTGTGCTCGTTGGATATTCGATGGGCGGCAGGCTGGCCTTGCACGCGCTTGCAGAAAGTCCCAAGCTTTACGATGCCGTTATACTGCTTTCAACCAATCCCGGACTTTCAAGAGATAAAGACAAAGGCGATCGCTGGAATTCCGATGTTGTTTGGGCAGAGAAATTTGCTCATGGTCCCTGGAGCGAAGTCATTGCTGACTGGAATGCCCAAAACGTATTCAAAGATAGCAACGCGGAACCGCAGCGGCTAGAAACCTGCTACGATCGCCGATTGTTAGCCTCTGCTTTGACCGAGTGGTCGCTAGCGAAGCAAGCCGATTTCAGAGATCTAGCGAGCGCCCAGCAGGATAAGATATTTTGCATGAGCGGCGAAAAGGATATTAAGTTTCAGAGTCTGACAATCGCGCTTAAGAAAAACTCTCCTGGCATTACCGCCGCGGTCATTCCACATGCCTCGCACCGGATTCTTTTCGACAATCCCACCGAAGTAGCGGCCCGTATGATTCAATTTATGACGGATAAATTTGCTTAATTTTCTGGTAGGGTGATTTTCTATCGGCCCATGTCCACATTCGTCTGGTAGATCCAAACATTATACATTAAAGCATTCGTAATGACGGCTGCCTCTGAGCAATTGTCTTTGTTGGTAGAGCGACTCGTGACGCCCCAAAGATAATATTGACCGTCGACCTGCAAAAATACTGGGCCGCCCGAATCACCATGGCAAACGCCCACTCTAGCGCGTTGATTTAATGTCAGTTCCGTCTGGCTAAAGGCCGCATTCAGAATCGGCAAAGTGGCCGAACGCAAAGTTCCCGTGCCGTGAGGCAAATTATCATCGTCCGTGCCGTAACCAACAGCGGTCACCATTTTTTGATTCGTCAATAAACCACGATCCGGAAGAAATTTGACCGCGCGGTAACCCTTCGGTACTCCGCCGGCGAATCGCACGACCGCAAGGTCCCCAGTATTTGCGATTTTATCGCGATTTCTGATGTAATCGTCAAAAGCTTTAAAATCGACGACCCTTCTGGAAGGGCTATTGTTTTTTTGGGACGTATCGAAAATTAAAATTAAATCAGCGACGTCTGAATTTTCCAAGCAGTGGGCGGCGGTCAAAACAAATTGGTTATTTAAAATAGAAGCGGTGCAAATTTCTGTCGTCGTCTGATTGAACAACAGGGCCACATTTTTCGCCAATGGATCGTCGGCCGATAGCTCGTCGCCTCCCATAATTGCCGCTATATCGGGATCACGAGAGTTATCGTTGACGTAAGGAGTGCAAGCAGCAAACCCAAAAGCAATGATGACCACTAATATGTAATTCTTAAATTGCACACTTCCCATGGACAGCATCATCGTCGACTGGCGAGTTGGTCTCAAGGGAAACAATTTCAATCGCTGACTAATACTTTTTACAATCCTCCGTGGCGTTGATCAGCGCACTTTTCGTGCCGGTTTCTGCGGCCGCATGACCGGCATCGGGGACGATTGTCAGGTGCGCTTCAGGAAACGCTTTATGAAGATCCCACGCGCTGCGGGCCGGGCAAACCATGTCGTAGCGACCTTGGATTATATGGGTTGGAATATGGCGGATCTTATCGACATTTTCGAGAAGCCAATTGTCCGTTGCGAAGAAGGCATTGTTCATAAAGTAGTGGCATTCGATGCTGGCGAAGGCGATAGCAAATTCAGGATCGTCAAATTCTTCGACGGCTTGGGGGCTAACGATCAGTCTTGAGGTCGCGGCTTCCCACTTGCTCCATGCTTTTGCGGCCTCTAGGCGGACGCTGTAATTACTATCTGTCAAAAGTTTGTAATAGGCTTTTACCATGTTATTTTGCTTTGAAACGGGGACTGGCTTCAGGTAATCATCCCAAACATCGGGGAAAACATTCGAAGCGCCATCCTGGTAAAACCACTTAATTTCTGAAGGCCGGCATAAAAATATTCCACGTAAAATAAGCGCGAGCGTGCGTTGCGGATGAGTGATCGCGTAAGCAAGTGCCAAGGTGGACCCCCAGCTTCCGCCAAAGACCAACCAAGAGTCGATCTTAAGATGTTCCCGAAGCAGTTCGATATCGCGAATCAAATCCCAGGTCGTGTTGTCTTTTAATTCCGCAGAAGGAGTGCTCTGTCCAGACCCCCTTTGATCAAACAGGATAATCCTATAGTGAGAAGCATCGAAAAAACGTCGATGATCTTCGTGAATTCCGCCTCCAGGACCGCCGTGCAAAAATACAACCGGTCGGCCCTTCGGATTGCCGACCTGTTCGTAATATAGATCATGCAAATCCGAAACTTTCAGTCGACCTTTCTCGAATGGCTGAACCGCAGGAAAGAATTCGTGTAAGATCATGTTAATGCCTTTTTTGATTTCAAGATGATCACGGCCATTTCGCAATAAGTGCCCAGCCGCAAACTAGGACCCCAATATCCGGTGCCTTGATTAACGTAAAGTTGCATATCGCCAATGGTGTACAGACCCTTCGCATATTTTTGAAAAAATCCGATCAAAAAATTCCACGGGAAGAATTGGCCGCCGTGCGTGTGCCCCGAAAGCTGCAAGTCGTAACCGGCGTCGGCCGCGAGCGGCGCAAAGTTTGGCTGATGCGCGAGCAACACTTTGAAAGAAGCTCCGTGCAGGGTCTTTTTTAATTTTTCAGCATCGGGGGCTTCCATTTGGAATCCTCTTGCCGCTGGATCCGGTATTCCCGAGATCTGTAGTGTGTGGTCCTCGATCTGAATATCTTCCGTTTGATTGAGTAAGATGTGAAAACCCAATTGGCGAAAAGCTTCGATCGCTTCGTCGCCCTTCCAATAATATTCATGATTTCCCGGAACATAATAATTGCCGTATTTGCTCGGGATGTTTTTGAGCATCGTCAATTCTTTTTGATGGCGAGATACCGCGCCATCTAGGATGTCTCCGGTATATACGACCATGTCTAGATCGGGGATGGTTTTGCCCTTCCGGATCAGCCGCTCAACAAATCTTTCCGGCAGACTTTGGCCAATATGCAAATCTGTGATGTGCAGAATCCGAAAGTTTTCGAAAGCCGAGGGCAAATTTGTAAAATGCATCTGCACATTTTTCTGCTTAGGCCCTAAATTCACGACCAAAGTTCCCAAAATAATGAATGCGAGAGGCAACATCACGATCGCCAGGGCCGCGGTTTCTCCGTAGAGTATTTCGGTGGTGAGTTCCGGGAACGTGTAGTGGGCGACGAAAGAAAACAAATCACGGATGATCACGAAAACTAAAATAAAATTAACGTAAGCCAATGCAAAGTGGCCGGCATTAAAATAGGTATCGTGCCACTTTTTATGGTTCTGCCGGCGCGCTCCCCAAAAAAACAGCGGTAACGAAAGCATGATTCCAAAGATCAAAACTAAAAAACCGGTCACGAGGAAGTTCAACGCCGGTGGAAACTGTGCATAGTGCGTGACCTGATAAATCACGTAAAACGGCACGACAACCAGAAGGGTCAGGATAATTATGCGAAAAAGGTTCATTTAAAAATACTCCGTGGCCAGAATTTTTGCTTTTCGGCATCTGAAACGAAGCTGGCCCTAGCGGCGATGTCGTTTGCCCGGTCGAAGTCTTCGATCTGGAATTTGTGAACTTGATGCAAGACTGCATAATCATCCGAAAGTTGGGTTGCGAAAATTCCGGGATCGTCAGAATTGATCGTCACTTTAATGCCGGCGCTAATTAATTTGCGGATCGGGTGCTCTTGATGAGTTTTAAATGCCTGAGTAAGCCAGTTGCTAATAGGGCAGACTTCCAGGGGTATTTTTTTATCGCGAACGAAATTCAAGATTTCTGGATTGTTGATAATTTGAATTCCGTGGCCAATACGTTCGGCGCCAAGAACTTCGATCGAATCCTTTACCCATTGGGCCGAAGTTGAATTATTCGATTCGCCGGAGTGAACGGTGATCCGCAGACCTGCCTTACGTGCCTTTAAAAAAAGCGGCGCGAAGATTTTTGGATCAAAGCCTTCTTCATTGTCGGCAAGGTCGATTCCGATAAAGCTGTCTTTGTTTTCAATGGCAAAATCGCAGACCTTTTCGGCCTCCGCGAAGGGTTTGATTCTTTGCAGTATACAGATGAGGCCGACCGCGATGGGA
>JACMRP010000362.1 GCA_014376325.1 Pseudobdellovibrionaceae bacterium | reverse complement strand
TCGCGCTGGAGCTCAGTTACACGGATGCGGTTAGTTTGCAAAATCAGCGCGCGAGTAGTGCCGACGTTCCCCGTACCGTTTACCAGAAGACGCAAATTATCGGCGGAGATTTGATTTACGTTTTTGCGGACCGGAAAGCCTTGCTTCAACCTTTCGTGAAGGCCGGCATCGCCAGCATTTCACGTCGCCAAGAAATCAAGGACGGGAGTTTTAACACCTCCCCGTTAGACCCAGACAATGCGGTCGCGCCCAGTTACGGACTTGGCGTAAAAATCGCGCTGACCGAAAACTTCGGTTTAAAAGCGAGTTACAGCATCTGGCAAACGCCGATCGGTGGCGGCTCAAAAACAAATGACGACGCCGTGACCGCGGGCGTGACATGGATGTTCTAAAGCTTGCCGGCGCCTGCGCCGCCGTCTTTTTGCTTTCCTCATGCCAAGTCAGTTACATTTTTAAATCTGCTTACAATCAATTCTCGATGATGAGTTCCCAGATCTCTTTGGATGAAGCAATGAAAGATCCAAAGCTGACCGACGAGCAAAAGCGCAAAATCCAGTTGGCGCAAAAAGCCCGTGCCTTCGCCGAAACTGAACTTTCGCTGAAACCTACAAAGAACTATACCAAGTTCGTCTCGTTAGACCGCCCCTACGTGACCTACGTGGTCAGTGCGGCACCAAAATGGAAATTAGAAACTTACAAGTGGCGCTACCCGATTATCGGCGCGATGCCGTACAAGGGTTTCTTTAACGAGCAAGATGCAAAAGACGAAGAAGCCAACCTGCAAAAAGAAGATCTGGACACCTACATGCGCGGAGTCTCTGCCTATTCCACTTTAGGTTGGTTCAAGGATCCGTTACTGTCTTCGATGCTGAGGTATAAGGACTACGACTTGGTAAACACCATAATTCACGAAACGGTTCACGCAACTTTGTACATCAAGCACGAAGCCGACTTCAACGAACGCATGGCTGTCTTCTTAGGCAACAAGGGTGCCGAGATGTTTTACACGAAAGAAGAAGGGCCGGATTCACCCACCCTTCAGACAATTAAAAAAGAAAATGTGGATGATAAGGTATTTTCCGAATGGATAAGTCTAAAACTGAAAGACTTGGAACGTTGGTACGACCAACTACCATTGGATCAACATGCAGAAGACAAAAGGCAGCAGCAATTCTCTAAGCTGCAAAAAGATTTCGAAACCGAACTTTTGCCGAGGCTTCAGTCTGAGTCTTACAAAAAATTTCACACGATCAAACTTTCTAACGCCCGCCTGTTGGTCTATCGCACTTACATGCAAGATCTCGGCGACTTTGAGAAACTCTACGAGAAAACAGGCAAAGACTTTAAAAAGTTCCTGCAGGAATGCAAGGGGCTCGAGACGGATAAAGATCCAGTCACAGCCCTCAAGTCCCTGGTTGGTAGTTAATATTATCGAATCTAGTTACTGACTCTCGCGATTTTCCATCCATGTACGGACTTGTTCGCGGATTTGGCGAGTCGGTTTCTCGAAGACTTTAGCCGCTCGAGAAGGAACTTCCATCTCAGTTTCTTCGACGGCCGCCATGATACGATCATGGAGCTTGTTGAAATACTTCTGAGATGTCGGCATATTTATGTCATCTAAACCGGTACCCGGCAATTCTTCTAACGTTTTCATCCTTCGGCCTCCGCGAATTGGTTGGTTTCGACCAGAAATCCACCGACTTCTTCGGTCCAGGATTTCAGGTCTTGTTGTTCTTCAAAAACTTCTCTCAACTTAATTAAAGCATGACGATAGTTCGCCTTCGCCGTGTCGTAAGGACATTGCATGATCTCTGCAATCTCCTTAAAACTCATGTCTTCGTACACTCGAAGCACCAGCGCCGTACGCTGACGATCCGGAAGTTTGTCGACTTCTATTTGCAACATATTCGAGACCGCTCCGTGAATCAGTCCGCTTTCGGCTTCGGCGCCGACGGCTAACTGCACGTTATCGATGTCGACCATGTTCTTACGTGTATCGCGGATGCGATTTCTCGCATTGTTCACCGCGATTTGGTAAAGCCAGCTTTTGAAACTCGCTCTTCCTTCAAAGCTGTGAAGCTTTTCGTAGGACTTGATGAAAGCCTCCTGCACGACGTCCTCCGCAGTATCAAGATCCTTTACAAATCTCAGACTCATTCTCAGAAGTCCTTTCTGATGTCGCTTCACTAGTTCTGAAAAAGACAATCTGTTCCCAGCTTTGACTTCTTCCACGAGCTCAAGATCTGTTTTCACAAGATCTCGCAACATATAGACTCACCTTCTAGGGAAATAGGTTAATGACAGTTAGGTGGACCCCCCCAATTTAGTGCCCCCCTGCTTAGTGTATAAGCAAACGCGGGGCCAACTGCTATAGCGCCTTTATGGCCCTAAATAGCCGAATTTTATAAGGAATTAAAGAATTGTTGTTTCAACTATAAGCTTTTCTTATGCAAGATTTTTCGTCCATCGAATCGCGGACTTGATTAATATTTTTGGGCGAATTTTTAGAGATTAAAATCTTCTAATATGCTGAGATGCCCAACCAAGGTCGCGTCTAGACGGTGCAAAAAATATCTGTGTGTAGATACATTTGGCACTGGACCAAAATCCGTAGAGACAACTTGCAACCGCACGCGCAAAGTTGGTCGCGAAAACAATAAGATAGAAATTATTTTTTTGCGCACTAACCGAATTGCAAACATAAAACCTTGCGCGCAATTCGTCCGTCGATTTTAAAAAGTGTTGAATAACTTTCCACAATCAACGGTCGTAAGTAAGTTCGGTCTGAACGAGTGTCGACATGCCCGGCTTTACTTGCGTTAAAATTTTGCGCGGTTTCAATTTGGGTAAGTTGACCGTGATCTCAATCCAAGCGCCATTTAGGTACTCAACATCACGGCTTAGCTCTACGGCGAACTCTGCCGGTGCGCTCACAAGCTTCACCTGAATCGGATTTGGTTTCAACTTACGAAATGCCAAAGTCGGAAGATCGTAATCCAACGGCAGACGTATATTGAACTCGAGCATGAAACCTCGAAGCAGCGACGTTAAAGAGGGATCCGCGTAGTCGTTCAGGGAAGTCGGATTAAATAAATCAGCCAGAAGGCTTTGTGTGGCCTCGGGCTTACAGCCTGCCGGCGCCGGGACTCTCGTACAGTGTTCTAACAAATGTTTAACGACGAACCGGTAAGTGCGCCACCAGAAGTTACTGCGCGATTGTTACTTTGTTGCGGCCGCCTTGTTTGGATGCGTAGAGGGCTTTGTCCGCGCGATCGAAGAGTTCTGGCCAGTCTGTGTCGTTCGTGCTTTTGGTCACGACGCCCAAAGATACTGTGACCGCGATGTTTTTTGATTCGTAGGTGAACGGATGCGTTTCGATTGTATGTCGGACGCGCTCGGCAATCTCGCTCGCCATTTTTGTGGTGGCGCCAGACAAGATTAATACGAACTCTTCTCCGCCGTAACGTGCGAAGTAGTCGTTAGAACGAATCAACTTCGAACTGACTACATTGGCGAGCTCTTTGAGGACGATGTCGCCCGCGGCGTGGCCGTAAGAATCGTTAATTTTTTTAAAGTGATCTATGTCGAAGACAATGACGCTCATCTCCTCATTTAGAAGTTCGGAACGGCGAATGGCCTCAGGTCCTTTTTCAAGCAACGAACCTTTACTGTGTGCGCCGGTCAATGCATCCCGATTTGCTTTTTCGTACATCGTTTGGTTTGTGAGCGCTTCGATGTTGCCCTTTTCAAGGAACTTAAAAACGACATTGCCCGTTTTAATTTGATCATTATTTTTTAATTTGCATGGCGCTAGCGGGGGTAGCGCGTTGCCATTTACGATAGTTTTATTTGTCGAGCCAAGATCGATAATCGAAACTTCGTTCGCGACCACGGCAAATTTTGCATGTGATCGGCTCAGACTTTTATCGTCGACGTAAACTTGAGTTTCAACCGAACGTCCGATGACAATATCGTTCGAAGCGATCGGATATTGCTTC
>JACMRP010000361.1 GCA_014376325.1 Pseudobdellovibrionaceae bacterium | reverse complement strand
TTCCGGATTTGAAACCTCACAACCGAATTGATCGTGCATCATCTTGACGCGGCTCTGGTCGATGTCAGCGACGATGACTTTTGCGCCTTCTTCGATAAGATATTTCACCAAATTAGAACCGACGTTGCCGAGACCCTGAACAGCCACGCGCTGGCCTTTCAGAGTGTCCACGCCGAACTTTTCTTTGACCGCCGCTTTGATTCCCATTAACACACCGTGAGCCGTGTACGGAGAAGGATCGCCCGAGCCGCCAAACCCTTTAGGAATGCCGGTCACCCATTGTGACTCCATAAAAATATGTTCCATATCTTGAACGTTGGTACCGACATCTTCCGCCGTGATGTAGCGGCCATTCAAAGAATTCACGAATTGACCGAAAGCGCGAAACAAACCTTCTGTTTTGTCGGTCTTCGGGTTGCCGATGATAACGGCTTTACCTCCCCCTAAATTCAATCCAGCGGCTGAGGCCTTGTAGGTCATGCCCTTTGAAAGGCGAAGAACGTCGATCAGAGCTTCCTCTTCATTTTTATAATTCCACATGCGAGTTCCGCCCAGCGCCGGACCCAGCGCCGTGTTGTGGATCGCGATGATCGCTTTTAATCCAACGGTCTTATCGTGACAAAAGACCACTTGTTCGTGATCACCATGTTTAGAAATCAGCTCAAATGTACCCAAGTTTTTCTCCTTTATTTCACCACTATTTCACCTAAGGTGAATAGACCGGAGATCATGGAGAGATTTGAGTAAAAAGACTAGCGCTTATGCTCTGCGGTAGTGCTACTGCATCATCTTTGACAGCAAATCGACGCGGGTAACATCTTCCCCTCGACAACCCGATGCGAAACATCGATTCGAAACCGCGCACCCATTCTGCGAGAAAAAATCTGCATCCCCACGAACTAAAATGCCGACGACTTCGTTAGTAGCGGAATTAAAAACTGCAGAACCCGAATTTCCGCCGTAAGTATCCAAATTACTCACAAAGTAACTTGGCAAAACCTTGCGCACGACTCCACCACTCGCAATTTTTGTTGGCTAACCCGATGGATGCCCGATGACCGTCAGCGAATCTCCAACTTTAACGGCGCCGGATCGTTGAATTTTCAAAGGAGTGTGGCCCGTCACTTTACGATCCAGCTCGATCAATGCGTAATCCGCCCCGGCGACTTCTTGCATCCGGGTCACGATGCGTTTGCAGAAATAGACTTCCGACGAAGGACTCGAAAGCGGAAAGGCGTTTGGCTGCCGAACCGCGTAGCCAAAAACAAATCGTACGCTCGCGCAATCTGAAACCGACGTCACGCAATGACCAGCAGTCAGAATTAAATTTGGACCGACCAGCGAGCCAGAACAAAGCGATTGCGAATCACCGTACGAATCAGGTGGCAGCAAAAAGCTGAGCGCCGACTGCGATCTAAGGGACGTGCTTAGAATCAATGCGACGGTTGATTCTGCGGCCTTGCGAACGGCGGAAGAAGCAACTTCGTAAACGTTCTTACGATCATCGCTTCCGTAAATGACCCGTTCATCGAGCGAGTTTTCCACCGAGTCATCCAGCTTGTTCACGATCGGATCATCAGGGACCCTTGCGCGCGCGTCGAAGCTTTCCGCACAGGAAATCAAAGTTGTTAAAAAAAGCCCGGCCAAAAAATATTGAATTACGAATTTGAGCAATCGTCCTCCATGACAAAAGTTGCAAGAGGAAGACAAAGCCTGGACCCGTTTAGGTTAGTGGTTCTTAAGAATTTCTTCGATGCGGATGATTTTTTCGCCCATGCAACCGTCTTGATCACACTTATAAGTTTCTTGGCAGCCACGACTCGGATCCGTCTGAAAATCCTGTGCGCCGAGTGAGATTATACCTAGCAGATCGCCGTTTTCGGTGTTGAATACCGGCGCGCCGGAAGCTCCGCCGAAACTATCTAAGCTTGCGCGAAACGATAGCTCTCGCACCTCGCGCACGATGCCGTTCGGGATTACTTTTGTTGGCAAGCCTGCCGGATTGCCCACGATGGTGACGTTCAAGTTCGTGCGCACGTCCGTAGCGGCTGCAGGCAGTCTTAATGGTTTATGACCTACCACCGGACGATCTAATTCGATGATGGCGTAGTCTAAAGCATTTTTATCGAAGACTTGCGAAACGACGCGCTTGCAAGAATAGATTTCACTGGCGGATGCGCCCTTCGGTGAAGTGCCCGATTTAGAAACGGCGTAATTAAAAATAAATTTTGAATCTTGGCAGTCTTGGGTACTCTGAAAGCAATGACCCGCAGTCAGAATTAAATTTTCGCCAATCAGGGATCCCGAGCACTGACCGACCGAGGGTTGATTCAAAAACGGTTCGTCTTTGCACAGGCTATAAAAGCGGCCATAAATTTCATCGACAAAATTAAAAATATTGCCCGCACGAATCAAGCTCGTTCCCGGAAGAATGACGACGGTCGAATCCGCAATGGAGCTCCACATTGGGGAATTCATCTGCACGACTTCTTTGCGGTCATCGGCACCGTAAATGACGGCTTTCGCTGAAAAAGCGATCGAAAGTGTTAGCAATAAAGTCGCGAGAGTAAAAACAAACTTCATTCGGGCGTTTTATGGTCCGAATCCTCCCCTGTCCAGAACTGCAGAGCAAAATCGCTACTTCATGAAAAAATGTATGACTAAGAATGCGGCCAAAATAAGAGTTATTCCGCTCATAAAGTAGCTGATTCTTCGGTGGAATTTTAATTCCTGCTGCATTTCTTGATGGAGCTTCAAATAACGTTCCGAAAAGCCTGTTTTTAGCTCTTCCATTTCGCGCATGGCTTTTTCGTGCAAGATTTGGGGGTCTTTCCCGATGAAATATTGGGCCGTTAAGCCCGGGATTTTCTCCTGAAGTGATAAATACCACTGCAGAGCCCGCCAAATATGCGGCGGAACGGGCTGCTCCTGCCGGGTCCACCTTGTCCAAGCCGAAGGGTCGACCATCAACAACTGGCACATTTTTCTCTGAGAAAGACCAAGGTCGGTGCGAACCTTCTCTAAATCCCCGATTTGCTTCTGGATCACCGAAACCTGAGCTTCGTAAATCATCCTTAAAGAGGTCTTTGACCGGGGTTTTTCGTGGGTTTCGGTACTGAAATCCACACTCAAAGGAATGCTGGAAGCGGGTTCATAAAGGTTCTTTTCCATAGGACCTCCTAAAATTAATGCGTCGCATATATGCGTGTGTACATTCTATTTCACACCAACTGTATTGTGATTCACAAGATACTACGTTGTGAAATACAATTCATGGTATGGAGAGGTCTACGTAGAGTCAAGGCAAACCATTGATTTCATTAGCAGTTTTCGAACTGAAGGGGCCCATACCCCTTTTTTCATTCCAGACTAAAGCTTATAGTTATTTTCTTTAGTGCTAAGTAGTTGATATAACTACTTAAAATAATTCGTCATCAGCATCGAAATTGAATAATGCGTAGCGCTAATTAAATTCTGCCTGAATTTTTATTCTGATTTTAAACTATCGCGAGGCGACTGCGCTGCGTTATAAATCGTCGGCATTTTCGCTCGGTTCTTTACTTTGGTCTTGGGCTTTTTCATCATGAAGAAAGGTCGTTTATCCCGGTATTTTCATCCGTCTCTGAGGTTTTGTTTTGGCTAGTTCCGCCGCTCGATATTCTCTCAACAAAAACAAATACCTTTTGCCGCCCGAAGTGGAGCGGCTGAAAAAGATCATCACGGATTATCAGGATTCGGATCCGCGGAACTGCTTGT
>JACMRP010000360.1 GCA_014376325.1 Pseudobdellovibrionaceae bacterium | reverse complement strand
TTCGAAGGCGAGCACCCTTGGCTTCCCTATCACGAAAACATCACGGACAGTTTTTCACGTCTCGTCGGCGCGAAAGAAGAAGAGGTCGTCGCGATGAACACGCTGACGGTGAATCTGCATTTACTGATGGTCAGTTTCTACCGGCCCGCGAAGTCCCGCTTCAAAATTTTGATTGAAAATAACACGTTTCCTTCGGACAAGTACGCCGTGGATTCGCAGGCGCGGTTTCATGGCTACAATCCACGCGAAGCCATCGTTGAACTTAAACCTCGAGCTGGTGAAACTCACGTCCGTGAAGAAGATTTGCTACAACAGATTGCCGATCTCGGTGATTCTTTAGCTATGGTCCTTATCGGAAATTGCAATTACCTATCGGGTCAGTGTTTCGATTTTCAAAAAATCACTTCCAAAGCACACGAAGTCGGCGCGATTGCGGGATTTAATTTAGCTCATGGGGCCGGCAATTTGTTTCTAAAACTTCACGACTGGAACGTCGATTTCGCAGTTTGGTGTTCCTATAAATATTTGAACGCAGGCCCCGGTGGTATTGCCGGAGCGTTTATTCATGAAAGACATCTGTCTAATAAAAGTCACGCACGCTTCGAAGGCTGGTGGGGGCAAAACAAATCGAACCGCTTTAAAATGGGACCAGACTTCGACGCAATCCCGACGGCCGAAGCATGGCAACTCAGTAATCCGCCGATTTTCCAACTGGCAAGTCTCCGCGCTTCGATGGAGCTTTTTGACGAGGCGACGATGAAGTCCCTTCGTGAAAAAGGTGACAACCTTACTTCCTATTTTGAGCAGCAGGTAAAAACGGAACTAAAAGATCAAGTACAGATCGTGACCCCACAACTTCCGCATCGAGGCTCCATGCTATGTCTTCGCTTCAAATCTTCTCCGAAACTTTGGACCGGCAAACTGCGCGACCGCGGCGTTTTCGTGGACTTCCGAGAGCCCGACATCATTCGCGCAACGCCCGCTCCGCTTTACAATTCTTACGAAGACGTCTACCAACTTGTTCAAGCTTTCAAAGAAGTGATTCATGAATCCTAAAGTCACGATCATCGGTGCTGGACTTGTCGGATCACTGTGGGCGGTCTTGCTTCGTCAACGCAACTTCGACGTTACGGTTTTTGAAAAAAGGCCCGATATGCGAAAGTCCGGAAACGATACGGGCAGGTCCATCAACCTCGTGATCACTTCTCGGGGAATGCACGCCCTTGAAACGGCGGGACTCTTAGACCGTGCCCTGGCCTTGTCGGTCCCCGTCTACGGACGCATGATTCATTCAAAGGCGGGGGAACTTACTTATCAGGCCTACGGTAAAGAAAACGAACGCAATCTTTCAATCTCAAGAAGTGAGCTCAACAAATTCCTGCTGAATGAAGCCGAAGCGGTTGGCGCAAAAGTCCACTTTGAACATACGCTGAGTACCGCGGATTTCGAAAAGAAGAATTTGGTCTTCACAAACGGAAAGGCCAACGCTTATGATCTACTTTTCGGCACCGACGGCGCCGGCAGCCTCATCCGGAAAAACCTCGTTCAACAGTTCCCCGATTTATGCACAGAGAATTCCACATGGATCAGCGCCGACTATAAAGAATTATTTATGCCAGCGCCCAATGACCTTGATAAGAAGTCGCTCCACATTTGGCCGCGCGGATCACATATGATGATGGCACTCGCAAATTTAGACGGTAGCCAAACCGTGACCTTGTATTTACCAAAAACGGGACCCGTGAGTTTCGAAAAGATAAAAACCCGCAGTGAAATTGAGACCTTTTTTAAAAACGAATTTCCAGACGCGATAGCGCTGATGCCGGATTACGTTTCGGAATTTGAAAACAATCCACAAGGTGCGCTCGGGACCGTTCGCTGTTCGAATTGGATCTTCGGGGATTCAGTCGCCCTTATGGGTGACGCGGCCCACGCGATCGTTCCCTTTTTTGGTCAAGGAATGAATTCAGGTTTTGAAGACTGCACGAACTTGCTCAAAATTTTGGACCAGCATCGGGGAAATTGGACAAAAGCATTCACGGAATACAACGAAACCCAACCCCCCAACGCGAACGCGATCGCGGACATGGCCATCGAAAATTGGCATGAGATGAGCGAAAAAGTTGCCGATCCAAAGTTCCAACTTCGAAAAAAAGCCGAAGCGTTGGTTGAAAAGCATTTCCCAGAAATATTTAAATCAAGATACGGCATGGTAACGTACACACTAATTCCTTACGACCTTGTTCAAAAGGCAGGATATATTCACGACGAGATTTTTGCCGAACTCTTGACTGGAGTTACTTCCGTCGACGAAGTCTCGATCGAAAAGGCTTCAGAATTGTTGCAACGGAAGTATGTTCCTTTCACCAGTCAGCCCAGATTTCGCAGTTAAATTTATTCCCCGGAGGCTCGAGTTCTGTCGACAAAACTAGATCTAGATCTTGTAAATAAAAGTCCCTATACATGAATGTTGAAGTCCCGACGAAAGTTGTCACTATCAAGTCTAAACACCTGGAAGGGAATCCTATGCAGCGTCTGTCATTATTGTGCCTATCAATCATTTTCGCCTCTATCGTAGCTTGTGTTCCGCTTTTTTCTCCCGTTATCGATCCGGCTTTAGCGGGCGTGTTCACGACTGGACAAGCGGCCTCATACGTTTTGGGTCAGTCGACAATGTCGGGTGCTAGCGTTGCAACAAACGCTACCGGGATGACTGCTCCTACTGCGATTACTCAAACTGCAAGCGGTGTCGTTTACGTCACCGAACAAAACAATGCTCGCGCTTTGGGATTTGCGACGGCACCAACTTCGAACGGCGAAGCTGCAACCACGGTGC
>JACMRP010000056.1 GCA_014376325.1 Pseudobdellovibrionaceae bacterium | reverse complement strand
GAAAAATCCCCCCTCAGCAGGCCTTCTAACGCCGTATCCGCGGCCGCCATGCCCGACTTCATCGACATATGAATTCCTTTTAACTTTTGAACATCCACCATACTGGCCGAGTCACCCGCAACCATCCAACCGTTACCGGCCAGTTTCGGCATCGAATACCAACCGCCAGCCGGCAAAGTTTTGCCCCCGTAGGCGATAACTTTTCCACCCTTCAGCATCTTCTGCAGGAAGGGGTGAGTCTTCAGTTTCTGCAATTCACGGTGTGGATCTAACAGAGGATCACGCGTATCAAGATAGGCAACCAGACCCACGACAATTTTATCGCCAGGCAACGTGTAAATAAAAGTTCCGCCTATAGACTTTTTCAACGGGAATCCCAAAGTATGAATCACTTGGCCGGCCTCGACGGTCCCCGCAGGCATCTGAATGATTTCTTTTACGCCTTCTTCGAAGACCTCTTCATTTTTGCCGGCGCGAAGATTTAATTTTTCAGAAACTTTCTGAAACAAAGATCCGCGCGTCCCCTCTGCGAATACTACGCACTTCGATTTTAAAATCAGTCCCGGTTCAAAATTTGCTTTAGGATTTCCGTTTTTATCCCGGCCCTTATCGCCGGTGCGAATACCGACAATTTTATCGCCTTCATAAAGCGCCTCAACGGCCGCGAAGCCCGGAAAGATATTAACGCCCTTCGCTTCGCACTTGCTAGCCAACCAACGATTGAACTTGGACAATGAAATAATATAATTACCAGCATTATGAAATGGCGGCGGCGTGATAGGCAGCTTAAATGAAAAGCTATCCCCTAAGTAGTGAACTGCATCCTTCTTCACTTCAGAATCAAACGGAAATCCCTGCGCCAAGTAATCCGGCATCAGCTCTGCAAGCGCCTTCGGATTCAGGACCGCACCAG
Source organism: Pseudobdellovibrionaceae bacterium (assembly GCA_014376325.1). Next base: position 3,516 of record JACMRP010000056.1, on the reverse strand, counting down.
AAAAACTGTGCGCCCCGATTTCTGATCCTTTTTCCAGAACGACGATCATCTGTTCTGGAATCGTGGCTCCCTGCAAGGTTCCAGCAGCGATATCGGCATTATGTTTTTCAATCTGGTTTTGCAAACGTAAGGCACAAGAAAGGCCTGCGGCCCCGCCGCCAACAATAAGCACGTCGACGTCCATTGTTTCGCGGGTAACACCTTCAGGAAGTTGATCGTAGACCATGATTAGCTCCAAATTTTTAAGTCAGGTAAAAACTATTCGTCGGCGCCATTATCGGTAGCGGACTCTACTTGCGGAGTGATTTTTCGAATTGGTGCCGGCAGCTGACTTTGTACGGCAAGCTCAGCTTCATCTCGCCCGCCAATGTAAGTCCGCTTACGAGCCTTCAGGACAACGTCATTTTCTTTGTCCTGATCGTAAACTGATCCGGCAATAACCTCTTCAGCGTGCGCCGGCAGGGCCATTGTTAAGTATCCAGTCAGTAATACTAGAGCTGTCAGAAATTTTAATGAAGTCATAGAGCCTCCGTTAGGAGCTTTATATGAAAACATAATGAGAAAAAAGTCACCTGATAAAGAACTCTATTTTGGCAGAAACCTGCGATGATCTGCCATCGGAATTTGTTTTCGTGCTTGTTCTATTTTATCCCGACGCAAAATGCAGACGGAGGTCTGTACGTGATCCGCCGAAAGCCGATCTGCCACGGCCCCCCAAGGCTCCACGATCATCGAATTACCGAAAGTATCTCGACCACCATCTCCCTTGGTGCTTGAGTGATGACCGGCCTGCGCGGCCGCCAAAATGTAGCACTGACTTTCAATGGCTCGGGCGCGCAGTAAAACTTCCCAGTGCGCCTCCCCGGTCTTAACTAAAAATGCAGAGGGAACTAATATAGCGTCCACACCTTCGCGAGCATAATGAAGATAAATTTCGGAAAATCTTAGATCGTAACAAATCGTTTGCGCAATCTTCCAACCGTCGACCAAAAATGTTCCGGGCGTTGAGCCGTGCCCGAACACGTCGGACTCGCGAATCGGCTTCTGACCCGCAAGCTGAATATCGAAAAGATGAATCTTCTGGTAAGAAGTTTCGAAATTACCTTCGTCAGAAATCAGAACAGAAGAATTGTACATCGATCCGTTCAGTGCCAGCGGTACCGAACCAAGATGCAGAAAAGCTCGCCGAGAAACCGCCAACTTTGCCAAATCTTTGAAGACGGGATCATCTAGTTGAAACCCAGGAACCACTTCGCCTTCGCGAACTCGCATGTACAGACAATTTTCAGGAAAACAAAACAGTCGAACTCCAGATTCCAGCGGAATCTCATCCATCAGTTTCCTAATTTGCAGAAGGTTTCGAGCGACATCATCGACGGAAGTCATTTGGCATAAAACGATTTTCAAATCCACTGACATGCGCACCCCGGTCTTTCGACCATGGTAACAATTTAAGTCTAGAATGAAATGATTTTTTAGACTTATTCCGTGAGGTCTGAAAAGGCGGCTTCTTTAACGGCCTTGCATTTCCAGACGTTGCCTTCTAAGTTTCTGCGGATGTTTTCAAGAATGGTTTCGCAGCCATTTTTGCGAATGGAAGATCCCACGACCTGGTCCACACCTTGTTTCGTATAAACAGCGCGGCAGCCGCCGTCCGTGACCTTATCCGTGCGGAGAGTTCGAACTTGCTTGTCGTTTTTGCAGATGATTGTCAGCGCCATCGTTGGCAAAGAGAATGCGCTCAAAAGTGAGGCGCTAAATAAAAGCAGAAAGGCCCTGGTGACAGAGCCTTTGCTATTGAGTCCTAAAAAGAGATTCAAAACTTGTTTCAACACCATCAATTAAGCAGACTTAGATTTCGCCGCTTTCTTAGGAGCTTTCTTTTCTTTGGTCGGTGCGTCCAAAAGCTTCACGTTCGAATAGTCGAAGAAGCCTTCTTTTTTCAACAAACCATCTTTTTTATCAAAATGAGTTTGGATCTTAACGCCTTGAACTTGAATTTTCATTGCAGCAGCATCGACCGCAATAACAGTTCCTTTTTTACCTTTATCAGAGCCGCTGATGACTTGAACAGTGGCGCCTTTTTTAATTTTTAATTTAAGCACGGGCTACTTCCTTAGATTTGGTATTAGATCCAATTTTCTTTTTGATTCTTAGCTTCACTGCCAAAGCGCGCTTCGACATCTTCTTGTCGTCAGAGCTGAGGATAAAGGCGTCAAAACCACCAATATGCTCCATGTCACGAATAGCGCTTGTCGCAACTTGCAGTCTTACCATTGCGTTCAAAGCACGACTAAATATGCGTTTCTTTTGAACATTCGGTTGTGCAATAGATTTAGTTTTAATATTGGAATGGCTCACCAAGTTTTTTACAACAGGGCTTTTACCAGTTAGTTCACATCTGCTCATTATCAGCTCCTTCAAAATGATCCGGTCAAAACAAGAATCATTCGTATATGAAAAAAGACACTTGTTGGCAACTCATTTCTGTCGTATATACTTTCGTCTCACTAACGAAGAGGATATTCCATGAAAAAACCCACCAGAAGCAAATACAGACAAGAATTCGCCGGCGATCATCTTTTTGACTACAAAGATCCGTCTTCTTTAACTCGATTCGTCAGCGATGGCGGCAAAATCACTCCTTCTCGCATTTCTAAACTGAGCGTGTCTCAACAAAAGCGTGTTGCTGCAGCGGTTAAGAAAGCTCGAAGCTTAGCCTTACTTCCAAACGGAATGCCGGCATTCGACACTTTCAATCGCACTGAATCTATTTCTCCGATTCCTTTCGAAATCTAGAAATAGAAATTCTTCGTTAGCTCTCAAAGCCAAGGCAAAAACCTTGGCTTTTTGTATTTTTTACGGCTGAGGATTCGCCTTGGACCCTACCGGTTCGCGAACAAAGTAGTTCCATAACGTCAGCGCCATCATAAACATATAGCTCGAGTTTGCGTATTTGTGGAGAAACGGCCCCGAAACTCCAAGGAAGCTTATATCCTCAAATGGCACGTCCCAGTTCAAAAGCCGAAGCGCTAATATCGGAACGGCAAACAGAATCCAAAATTGCACCAGCCCCACGAGGAAACTCTTCCGTGACGTTCCGTGGCTCCGCAGTTCGTAAACCAAAAAGTAAATCGGCCACAAAACGAACAGCGCTCCCGCTTCGACCGAAGCGAGTCGCACATCCGTGTTGAGTTTAAATAGAGCCATCACTGCGGCAATCACCGAAGCTTGAATTAGAAAATAAATGAGGAATCTTTTTTGTCTCATATCTAAGACGGTAGTCCAAAGATTCGTACAAAACAACCTCCCCTCCCCCTCAAATCCGATTTACGACCCGCTCGCGCAAGCCGGATCTGGGCACCGAATTGCAAACCTCTTAGGCAACAACTGAGGGAGCCCGCAATGAACATACATTTAGAGCAATTGAAGTCAGAACTTAAAAAATTTGGATTGAATCCCATCGAGTGGAATATCCAAAAGACAAAAAATGAAAGATACAAAATCGCCCACATT
>JACMRP010000359.1 GCA_014376325.1 Pseudobdellovibrionaceae bacterium | reverse complement strand
GCGCTGTAGATCGGGGCATGGCTTTATTTGGGATTGGGTTTTCGGTTCTTGTTGCTCTGTTCGCTCTTCGGCGCGCTTCTAAAATCTTTTTTTGGTTGCGGCTCGATGGGGTCGTCGTTGGTCCACTCGACGGCGTCGGTGCTACCAGTGCCGTCGTTATCAAGTTCACCGATCCCGAAGGGAACGCTCGGGAGTTTCCTAGTTCGATTACTTTTGGGCATCGGTATCGGGCTCCGTTCGGAGAGCGGATTCCCTACTCTCCCGGGGATCGGGTTTCTATTCTCGTTAATCCGCGGAATTATTTAGAGGCTGATTTGAATTCGCCACTGCTGATCGTTATTCCCGTTTTGTTGCTTCTGCTCAGCGCCGCGCTCGCTACGACTTTACTCTAGCTTCAAGCATTCTACGGCTCTTCGGCCCGCGATGGCGCAGCTTTCGACCAGGGTTTGGTGGAAGGACAGCTGGCTCAAAGCTAAATTGTTCGCGGTGTCCAGCAAACGGTTTTGGTCCAGCGTTAAGTCGTTCGTTGAGATTGGGCCCATACGGAAACCACTTAGAATATTTTGGTACAAGGCTTTTGATTTTTCGAGATTGCGCTAGCCAGTACTGATACTCAACGACCGGAAATTTTTGGGACGTTCCCAAGTTTGCTTCCGTTTTTTCGGCGAAAGGCCAAATTTTGGTCTGCAAATCCGTCACGAATGCGGAGGCGATTTGGGATCGGTTTTCTAATACGTCCAGTTGCGCAACCCGCGCTTTGCTTTTTTGTTGGATGACGTCCACTTCGGCCTTCGTGACCTCTTGAAGCGGAATCTTACCTTGATGGAAGCGGTCCGAAACTATCTTTAGCGACTCTTCTTTGAGTTTTAGAAACTCATCCTGGATTCGCTTCGTCTCTAGTAGGTAAATGTTTTTGAATATCAAATCCGACGCTTTGACTTCAACCCGCAACGATTCGTTCGCGACTTGAAGCTCCTGCGCTCTGTTTTGCGCTTTTGCGGCCTGACGTAAGTTCCAGTCGCCGCCCCCACGGATTAAATTCCAAGAAAGATCGGCCGACAGAAAGTTTCGATCGTCGATCACCGTCTGGTTCAACTGCGACTTCAGTTGATTTGCAGAGACGGCAAGTCTTGGCGTCCAAAAAAGATTTCTGTTGGTCAGCTGATCTTTCGAAGCTTCTAAATTTTGTTGCTCGCTCTTTAATTGCAGGCTCTGATTCTGAAAGTTTTCAAGATCGGTGAAATACGGTGTCGGAGTTGCGGCACTGGCAATGTTGATTAAAAAAATAAAAAGGATCATGACGCTTTCTCATTTCTAGAAAGGTAAAGGTATTGCAGTGCCGGCACGATGTACAAAGTCAGAAGTGTTGAAACCCACAGTCCGCCGCACACCGCGATTCCCAAGGGTTGCAAAATCTTTCCGCCTTCACCGAGGCCCAACGCGATCGGCATCATTCCTAAAACCGTCGTTAGCGAGGTCATCAGAATCGGACGCAGTCGAGCTACCGAGGCCTCGAGCGTTGCCGCTTTTGCGTTTTTACCTGCAGCGTGCAGTTTTCTGATGAAATCCACCAAGATAATGCTGTTCGCAACCGCGATGCCGTTTAAAAGTATCGTACCTAGGCCCGAGTTCAAAGAAAGGCTGCTTCTAAAAACAAATAACGAAATGATGACGCCGATGAAACCGAGCGGAATTGCGACTAACACCAACAACGACGGGACCACTTCGCCAAGTTGCAGAACCATAACTAAAAACACTAGCGCGATCGAAATGGCGATGGCCCACTTTAGCTGCAATAAAGATTCTTGAAGATCTTTGTCCGCTTGGACTTCCGCGATCAGTGGCATGTTGCCTTTTTCGGTAGCGAGCGTGGACTTAAACTCCTCCACAAGTTTGTGGGCCTGAGCCTGTTTAGTCGCGGTTTCGTGCAAGTTTGCTTTGTTCACGCGGCCAGTGATAACGATGATTGGCTGCTGATTTTCTTGGTAGATGCGCGGAGCCCGGTCGATTAGGTTTAATCGCGCGAGCGCACCCAACGGGACAAGCTTGCCTTCAAAGCCGATCGGCAAAGCCTTCATCTGCTCTAAAGAAGTCACGCTGTCGTTTGCCAAACGTAAATAGATCGGCAACTCTTGTTGGTTTTGAAAAAGCCTTTCGACGTAAACGCCGCTGGTCGCGACCCGTAGGTAATGCGACAGATCCTGTTTCGACATCACTTCGGATTCAGACCCAGAGTTAAAATATTGCTGAACGCTGATCTGAGATTCTTTTTCGGCAGTCGGGGTGACCGAAACCTTGTCGAAGACCCCGCGTTCTAAAAGCAGCGTCTGCAAGTCTTGCGCAACCTGAAGGCGCTTTGTTGGATCGCCGCCCGTAATCTCTAAACGGAAATGCGGAGGATCAGGAATTTCTAGCTCCGATGGATTCCACTGGTCGACCCAGTAAGATTTTGTCGGCGTGTTTTTAAAAATTTCTTCGGCCTTCGTTACGAGCTCCACGATGCGGGATTTGTCCTTCAGGCGAATCATGATTATACCATTTTGAATGCCCTGAATCTGCGTAAACGTATACTGGATATCGCTTCCGAAGTTTTTGTTAAGATCGGTTTCTAAATCTTCAAGTTCGCTTTCAAGCTGTTTCATCGTCGCGAAAGTCGGGGAGTTGACCCCCATGATCATCCAGTCACTCTCGGGCTTTCCGATCACTTCTTTCTTAAGATTCGGGATCACCGTAAAAATCAAAAGAGGTAACAACAGCAAGACGGAACCAAATGCCACTAGCTGCATTTTCCGTGAACCTAAAAAGTATTCAAGCGTCCTGCCGTAGAACCTTTCGATACGTTTTAACGTCCCTTCAATGGGCGAATGAGACTCTAATAAATGTCCTCTAGAGATAAGTTGCAGCCGAATCGTCGGTACCAGCACCAACGCCACGATGGCAGACAGACCGTGCGAAAATATAACCGCCTTTGCAAGATCCCCCAGAAGCGAGTGGGTCAGGCCTTGCGTGAATATTAACGGCAAAAATACGACGAGTGAAGCAAGCGTCGAGGCAATGATCGGCATGCGAACTTCGTTCACCGCTTCAAGGATGACTTTGGCCTTTTCGGCGTAGGTCATGGTCCTTTTTTCGATCTCAAAATGGCGAAGTATGTTTTCAAGCACCACGACTGAGGCATCGACGTTCATTCCCGCGGACAACGCAAGTCCGCCGAGCGAGATCAGATTTAAGTTCATGCCCGCAAGCCGCATTAAAATAAATGCCAGCAGAAGGCTTAACGGAATTTCGATCGCGGCGGTGATAACATTCTTAAAGCTGCCGATAAACAAAAATAAAACGACGACCGCTAGAAAGGCCGCAAGAAACACTTCGTGCACGACGCTGTGAACGCTATTGTCGATAAATTCAGAAGGATTCACGAGCACTTTGTACTGAACGTCGGCAGGCCACTTGTGTTCAAGAACTTTGAGTTCCTGCATCACTTGGTCGGCCATGTTTTTGATGTTGCCGCCCTCTTTGGGATTCGCAAACAGGATCAAACTTTCAATGCCGCTGGTTTTAAACTTCTGACGGCTTTCTTTCGAAATGGATTCGGTGATCTTTGCGACGTCTTTCAAAAAAATTGGCGCCTTATTGCGTGCAGAGATTCTGACTTGGCCTAAGAGCTCTAGATTGTCGACGGACTTCGGTAAGTCGATCTGGTAATCCTTTTCGCCTAATCGAAGCGTTCCGCCGTTGAGCCCAACCACCGCGCCCTGAATCGCGTTTTGTATCTCACTGCTCGTGATCTCGTACTGAGCAAGCTTTTCGGGCGTCAGCGTGATGGTTACTTCTTTACGGTTTGGATTAAAAAGACCAACACCGTCCGCGTCCGTGATCTTTGAAGACATCGGCGTGGTCATTGGCTCAAGAGTTTTATAAAGCTCGTCCAGCGAACGGAGTGGACTATAAAAACTCACTGCCAAAAAGCCAGAGTTTCCGCGATAAGAATAAACTTCGATCGACCGGGTGATTGCTTGGGGCGAACCCGCAAACCGGGTCGTTATTAAATTGCGGACATCGTTCATGGCCTTTTCGGAGTCGGCGCCCCAGTCAAAGGTGACCTTGTAACGAGCCGTTAAATTACTGTAATCGGCTTCAAGTGACTTAACGCCAATGGAATCTATTTTCAGACTCTGAAGTTTGGATTCTAGATCACGACCATAAGCTTCATAGAATTGTTTTTCAGAAAGTGATCCGACGGGTATGCGTGCCGCAACCGTGGTCTGACTGCTCGTCGGAAAAAGCGAGATCGGAAGCTGCAGCCCACTCAAGATTCCCCAAAGTGCGAGCGCGCCGAGGGCGATGTAAACCCGCAGGGGGCGAGTGTAAATTCCGATCATCGAGTTTTCTCGGCCCCTGTGGATTCAACATCGAAGAGATCGCCTTCTTTGAGCGGACGACTGGATCTGACGACGATTTTGTCGCCACTGGCGATACCGCCCTTAATGACGTAATTGCCGTCGCGCTGTTCGCCGAGTTCAACTAGTTTTTTGTCGAAGCCGTTTTTGCCCTTAAGCACTCGAACCATCGGTTTGCCGTTTTGAAAAACCAACGAGGCCTCTGGCAGCATCATGATTTTACCTTGATCGATTTCGAAAGTCGCTTGGCCAATGCTGCCGATAGGTGGCAATACATCTTTAGAATTTACGAATTCTAACTCTGCTGAAGCGGTGCCGGTTCTGGCATCGACCAGCGGACTGATCCCGATGACCCGTATCGACAGCGGCGCTGGAGTTTGGGATTCGGACTTAAATTTTCCCGTTTGGCCGTTTTTAATCGCGTTCATGTCCGAACTTGGAAACTCTGCAGAAATTTTTAGCGTCTTAGGATCAATCACGGTAAACAATTTGTCGCCCCGGTTGACCTTCGTCATTTGGCTCGTGTGATACTGACTGATGACACCCGCAACGGGGGATCGCACGGGGACGGCCGCGTAAGTGTAGCCCGGATCCTTATTTTCTAAGTACATCACGATTTCGCCGCTTTTCACGACCGAGCCCAATGGCTTAGTGATGCGGGTAACGTGGCCTTCGATATCGGCGCTGACTAAGGACTGAATCTTTGCTTCGACTTTGACCGGGACGATGATGCGCTTTGTGTCTGGCTGAAGCTTGATCTCTTCTAGAAGGACTTTCGCACGGTTAACGGTCGGTGCTGCGTTAGCGCTCCCAAACAGGTAAATCAGGCCGGCGGCAAAGACAAATTTCATTCGGTAGTCCTTTGGTGGATGAGAGCTGGGACTATAAGCGAAATCGAACATTTCGTGCAAAAAATGTGAGCATCCGTGAAATCATTTTATGGACCGACCAAGCCTTGGCCAGGTTGAAACGGCTTCCAAATCCTCTGAACCTGTGAGAGCCTTTTGCATCACTTCAGCTGAGGAGTTCCCACGATGGTTCGGTCGAGAGTACACATTGCGTCCGCTATTATTTTTGCAGCGGTTTCGGTTCAGTTTGCAGCAGCAGAAGCAAAAACTTACGTACTTAAAAAAGGCGAAACTTTAGCGAGCGTGGCCCGGAGTTACTACGGTGAACCCGTTTTTGGACCGAAGGGAAGCATTCTGAAAATTTACAAGCTGAACGCGTGGGCAAAAACCAATCCATCGCTCGTACAGCCCGGCCAAGAAGTGATCCTGGAGGATAAAGAAAATAAAACCGTTCAAGAATCCGTCGCCGCAATTCAAGCGGT
>JACMRP010000358.1 GCA_014376325.1 Pseudobdellovibrionaceae bacterium | reverse complement strand
CTTACGCTGCGGGCGCGCGCATTCATTCAAACTCTTGGGGCTCACCAAGAAATTTGGGCGCGTACGATTCAATGGCTTCGAGTGTTGATGAATATATTTTCAACAACCCAGACATGTTGGTTTTGTTCGCTGCCGGTAACAGCGGTACCGATATGGACAAAGACGGACGCGTTGACGCCGGTTCGGTTTGTTCTCCAGGAACTGCGAAAAACGCATTGACCGTGGGCGCTTCAGAAAACGTCACCGCAACTGGTGGAATTCAAGTTCCGGTCAGCAAATTGCGCACGGGCAAAGACTCTTGGGGAGCTGAACCTATCTTCAGTTCTGTGATTTCAGACAACGCAAATGGTGTCGCGATGTTTTCATCTCGCGGTCCAACTTTAGACGGCCGTACGAAACCAGAAATCGTCGCTCCGGGCACAAACATTTTGAGCACACGTTCGCACGTTGCGGGCGCAAGCGAACTTTGGGGTGCTTACAATGCGGACTACGTTTGGGCAGGCGGAACTTCGATGGCGACTCCGCTGACTGCGGGTGGTGCGGCCGTGGCTCGCCAAGTTCTTCAAGAGAAAATGAAAATCGCGACTCCATCGGGTGCATTGCTAAAAGCAACTTTGTTGCACACGGCAGTCGATATGTTCCCGGGTCAGTACGGTGAACTCGGCGCCTCTCAGGGCCAAGAACTTCTGACCCGTCGTCCAAATTCGGATGAAGGTTACGGACGCATCGATTTGAATCGCGTGGCGCAGTTAGATTTGGCGACGACGCAATTCGTGGATAACAAAACGGGATTAGGCCAAGGCGAAAAAGCGGCGGTCACGATCACGCTTTCAAAACCCGGCGCGATCCTAGCGAACCTTGTGTACGCAGATGCACCGGCTTCTCCCGATGCTTCGGTCGCTCTCGTAAATGACTTGGATATGACTTTGAGCGGACCGCAATCTGCTGGAAGCTTGGATCGCAAAAACAACAACGAAGTGATCGAGCTTTCGAACTTGCCTGCAGGCACTTACACCCTGACTGTTGAGGGATTCAAAGTTCCACTGGGTAAAAACGGCAAACAACCTTACGCACTTGTTTATACAGCGCGTGAGAATTAATCTGTAAGTTATTGAAATTACAGTAAAAATCCCCCGCTTAGAGCGGGGTTTTTTTGTCTTTTTTTCACCTAAGACCCGTTTCGATTGATAAGTTGTGTCAAACGCGTTAAAACATCAACGGTTCCAAGTCAGTCTTTATTGTATGGGAGGTCTTCCGATGGTGACTTTTAAAGTGGGCGATCATGCTGTTTATCCAGGCTACGGCGTGGGACGCGTGACGGCGATCGATACGAAAGAGATCCTCGGTAACAAGCAGACTTTTTATTCGATTCAGATTCTCGACACTGGCATGAAGGTGATGATCCCTCGTGACAACGTTGAGACGGTTGGACTTCGTCCGATCATTTCTAAAGAAGATGCTGGCCGCGTGGTCGGAATCCTTCGTGAATCCGATGTAAAAATCGACAACCAAACATGGAATCGCCGTTACCGCGAATACATGGAAAAAATCAACACCGGTTCGGTGTTTGAAATTGCCGAAGTTCTTCGCGATTTGTTTCTGCTTAAAGTGGATAAGGAACTCAGCTTTGGCGAACGCCGCATGCTGGATAAAGCTCGCAGCCTTCTTCTAGAAGAGCTGACTTTGGCGACAAGCCAAGATGAGCTTTTCAAAGAGCAGGAAGTTAAAGCGATTTTCGGCGTCAATCCTTAGGCTCATCCATAAGCTTTTGATTTTTTCAAAGATATCAGCGTAAATAGAAGACCTGGGAATTCCCGGGTCTTTTTTTTGGCGTCAAACCGCAGGTTTGCTTAAGTTTTATCGAGGTCATTCATGTCTAGTTCAGCCAAAGTTCGTGTTCGTTTTGCTCCTTCACCGACCGGTTACCTGCACGTCGGCGGTGCGCGAACTGCGCTTTACAATTACCTCTACGCCAAAAAACACGGCGGCGAATTTGTCTTGCGCATCGAGGACACGGACGAAGCCCGGTCGACCGAAGATTCTCTCCGGGGAGTGGTTGACGATCTTGTTTGGTTGGGGTTGATCTGGGACGAAGGCGTCGATTTCAAAACGCTCAAGGACATGGGGCCGTGTGCGCCTTATTACCAAAGCAAACGCCAGGATATCTACAAAGGAATCGCAACTAAACTTTTGGACGAAGGAAAAGCCTACTACTGCTTCATGAGCGAAGAAGAGATCGGTGTTCAGCGTGAAGCCGCAAAGGCCGCGGGCAAGCCTCCGCAGATCAATTCTCCGTATCAAGACTGGACGCTTGAGCAGGCTAAAGAAAAACTGAAAACCGATAAAGCGGTGGTGCGGTTCAAAACTAAGCAGCTCAAAAAAGATTACATCTTTAAGGACCACATTCGCGGCGAAGTAAAGTTTCCGTCCGATATGGTCGGTGACTTCGTGATGCTTCGATCAGATGGCATGCCGGTTTATAACTTCTGCTGCGTGATCGATGATCATCTGATGAAGATGAGCCACGTGCTTCGGGCCGAAGAACATTTGCCGAATACGCTCCGACAACTCATGCTTTACGAAGCGATGGGTTGGACGCCGCCAGAGTTTGCGCATTTGTCTTTGATACTGGATGACGACCGGCAAAAGCTTTCGAAACGTAAGGGCGCGGTCGCAACCGGGCAGTTTAAGGAAGAAGGTTATTTGCCAGAGGCGGTCTTGAATTTTATCGCGCTTCTTGGGTGGTCACATCCGGACGGAAAAGAAATCCTGACGTTGCAAGAAATGATCGACGGATTCAGCCTGGATCGTTTGCATAATTCTGGTGCCGTGTTTGACCGAGTCAAATTAAAGTGGATGAACGCGACTCATTTGCGCGCACTTCCAAACGCAAAAATTTGGGACTTGATTCAGCCATTTTTGGCTCGCGAAAAAATGGTTCTGCCGCAAGATCCAGAGTGGCAAGACAAGTCCATCGCGGCTTTTAAGACTTCGATGGAAATTTTGAGCGACGCGATCGAACTGTATCGACCGCTGAACGATGGTTCGTTCGTGGTGCTGCCGGAGGCGGACGAAGCGCTCGCGTGGGAAACTTCGAAACCGGTGCTGACCGCGTGGCGAGACCTGGTTCAAGCTTCTGGCAAAAAGCATCTCAGCGAAGAAGAATTTCTTAAAATCCAGGAAGAAGTAAAAACCAAAACGAACACGAAAGGGAAAAATCTATTCTTCCCGATTCGGGTGGCGGTGATCGGCAAGCCACAAGGTACTGAGTTAAAAATTCTGGTGCCGTTAATGGCGACGAGTTCGTTGGTGGATCGCGCAAATAAAGTTTTGGCAAAGATCGGGTAGGCATGTCTTTAAAGATTTATAATACCGAATCGAGAAAGTTAGAAGTGTTCGAGCCTTTGCAAAAGGGCAAGGTCACGATCTACGTCTGCGGACCGACCGTTTACCATTTTTTGCACGTCGGAAATTTTCGGGGCGTTGTATTTTTCAACTTAGTTCGGCTTTGGCTTGAAGAGCTTGGCTATCAAGTCGAATACGCGCTCAATTTTACAGACGTAGATGATAAAATTATTACGAGTGCCAACGAACAAGGCATAAAGCCCGAAGAGCTCGCGGAAAAATACATCGCCGAATACAAAGTCGACTTCGCCTCTTTGGGTTTGCAGCCGCACGATCATAATCCCAAAGTCACCGATAGCATGGACGAAATCAGATCCATCATTTCTAAATTGATTGAAGGTAAGAAGGCTTACGCGGTCGAAGGCGACGTTCTGTTTTCAATCGAGAGCATGCCGACTTACGGCAAACTCAGCGGCCGTCACGTCGAAGATCTTTTGGCCGGCGCACGGGTCGAGGTCGACAAGAAAAAACGCAATCCATTGGACTTCGCTTTATGGAAGGGCGTAAAGCCCGGTGAACCATCGTGGACCTCCGAATGGGGACCAGGGCGCCCGGGATGGCACATCGAATGCTCGGCCATGGTTGAGAAAGTTTTCGGCGACCAGATCGATATTCATGGGGGCGGAACGGATTTGGTGTTCCCGCACCACGAAAACGAAATTGCGCAGAGTGAAGGTTGCACCGGTAAACCGTACGTTAAGTACTGGATGCACTGGCAGATGTTGAACTTCGGAACTCAAAAGATGTCGAAGTCCCTAGGCAACTTCGTCACCATGCGCGAATTTTTACATAAATATAATTCTGAAATTTATAAGTGGATGATTTTGTCGGTTCATTACCGGACGATCAGCGATTTTAGTGATGAGGCCGTGGACCGTGCAGTTTCAAACTTGGCTCGGATATACTCTGCGATGGCCGTTGCGGAAAGTTTGCTTGCGGGACAAGTTGCGCAAACCACGGACGCGGCTTTCGATAAGGTGACTACCGAAGCATGGGTGAAAGTTACCGATGCGCTGAACGAGGACTTCGGTACCCCGAACGCGGTGGCGAGTTTGTTTGAAGTGATCCGTCAGTTCAATACGCAAGTTAAACGCGGCATTAAGCCGAATCCGACAGTGCTCGGTAAAGCGCAAAGTTTTATGAACTTTGTTGCAAAAATCGGAAAGTTTATGGCGATGTTTCAAGAGCCTGCCCAAGAGTTTTTGACGAAGCTTGACGATATGTTGCTCGAAAAGATGAAGCTCGATCGATCCGTCGTGGATGGTTTGGTTGCTGAGCGTTCGCAGGCGCGATTAGCAAAGGACTTTGCGAAGTCCGACGAGCTCCGTAAAAAGTTAACCGATTTAGGAATCTCCGTCAGTGATTCCGCGGATGGCAGCGTCTGGGAAGTCACTAAGTAGCGGGTGGCTGTCACTTGAACATGAACTAATCATTTCATTTAGTTCAGGTTGAAAAAGTCAAAATTAAGTCCGTAAACCTGTTCTTCTTTTGATGTTTGGATTACTTTGTTCATCGAATTTAGATTCTGTATAAGCAGCTCCTTTATTTTTTCTGTATCGGCAGTTGATAGGCTGACAGCAGACGAGTAGTGCAAATTGGATCTAGTTTCTTTATCCAAGGATTTTAAAACACGCATTCGCCAGTTCATGTGATGATTTCGAACTTGCGCGGATTCCGATGATAAATGGATGTGCTTTGGCCCAATTTCAAAGTTTCCAAGCTCTTTGGAAACGGCGAGACCTGTTTGGGTTAAGAAATCTAACATTGCGCGTACCTGAGCGATTGGAATATCCAAGTGGTTTGCTAACGCCGCCGCATTGTTTAAATCCGGGATAGATAGGGCTACGTGAATGGCCGAGAACTTCCAGCTACTGTAATAGCGAAGTTCGTCCTCTGCAGCGATCGAGTCTGTTTTCCCAACTCGCTTTTTTATAACTTGCCGAGTTTTCATAATTTGGTTCAGTTGGTTTTGAAAATAATTTTCTAGGTTCTTGGTACCTGCGCGAGCCTTTTGTACCATCAGCAGAAAGAAGTGCGACTCTTCTTCGTTATGTCCTAAAAAGCGACTCATCTTTTCGGCTTGCTCCAAATTTATAGTTAACTTACCGTGCAAGACTTGGGAGACGAGTGTCGAATGTACGCCAATAAATTTTGCCGCTTTAGACTTTAATCCTCTCCTTTCTGATTTATCGCCGAAGACTTTCAATAAATATTCATTATAATTTCGATAGTCATATATGCTCGAAGTCATTGATAATCCTTGGTAAATTTTAATTACGAGAGTTTTATAGTAAATTAAATATACTAAAGTTATAAATTAAATCTACTTCTTTTTTCTTTCTGCTTCAACACTGTGATTGTCAGAAGCAATCACGCTTCGTAAAAGATTAGGTGAGGGACTTATGAAGACAACGGTAATGATAATGTTTGCTATATTCGTCGGAAATTTCGCGGAAGCAGGCGCCATCAGTGGCGGCGGCGGTAAAGCAGTTGTGTGTAGGAATGCAGATGGCATTATTAGCAGTGCCCGCACCTTGGATCTCTACGAAGGTGAGGTACTATACAATCTGAAAACACCCCCGGACGTGAAATTAACGGTTCCCGAAAAAATTCAACGGGCACTCGCTATAATACCGAATAACTCAAGAGGTACCGTGCAGTATTATGCGCGCCAAGTATGGACGAATATGAGAATCGTCGATAATGTCGTGCTTCAGCCCGTTGACGATGCGCTGGTCGTCGCACTTCCCAAAGGCTGTCTCGCAGAACAGCTTGCGAATTACTACAACGACACTTTGGTATTAATTAATGGCGAAATCTGGAATGCCCTGAGCTCGACCGAGCAAGCAGCGCTTGTATTGCATGAAGCCGTCTACGCCTCGGAACGATTATTAGGTTCTACGAATTCACTCCGCAGCAGGCACGTTGTTGCGAGCTTGTTTTCGCCGGTTACGGCGTGGACCGATATCGATAATGGACTTCCCAAAGACCGCATTCGCTGTGTAGGGGAAGGTGTTATGTTCAGTGCGATCCCGGATGCGGATGGGGTATGGAATCTATACTTTAACCTGCTCGGACGCGGTCAGGTTTTTAGCCAGAAGTTCATTCGAGTATCGAATCCAGAAATCGATTTTGCTGAAGCTAAGAAACAGCCCATTTTAAAGGGCGAAGATAAAATAGGCCTAAAATATGGAACTAGCGGCTATTTGAAGTCCACCTTCGAAAATAACGATACCATCTACATCGAAAAAGTTTGGCAGGGCATTAAGGATCAAGACGGAAAGAGAATACCTGGATATCAGACGCCGAAGTATTCGTTTACTTGGAAATCGTCGACTTATCCGGAATCGGCAACTCCTGCGGTTTCTTTAAACTGCTCGCTAGTAATCCCTTAATCGAACGCCAGACTTGATCGAATAGGCACGCCTATTGAACTACTATTTAAGTAAGAAATTAGCGCGCTTCTCCCGATTTCTTTGCAAAAAAAAGCCTCCGCAGTCGGAGGCTTTTTTATTTTCGTACTGTGAACATTAACGCTGGCAGTTGTCGAAGGTGCCGCTCTAGTTAAGGTCAACAGCATCGACGTTGTTAACTCTATTCGACTTGAGTGCATCCTCTACGGCTGAGCGGCCGTCGCCCAAACCTTCAAGAAATCCTTCTGATACCGATCGACCACGGCGGAATCGTTGAGGTAGATCTGATTCTCGGAGTTCAAGTGGCTGGCGGTAAATGTATAGTTGTAAGAGCCGGTTTCGACCCAAGTGTCGTCCACGATCATGAACTTATTGTGCATAAGACCCTTCTGGGTTCCGTATCGAATATCAAATCCTTCGGTGATCATGGCCTTAATTTCGGAGTTCACGTTAGTGGCCTGATTGCGGTCACAGACGATGCGGACTTTGACGCCTCTCGCTTTGGCCTCGGTCAGCGCTACGTGAAGCTCATCCATCGATAAATTAAAAATCGCGATGTCGATTGTTTTTGCGGCGCCGGCCACGTACTCCAAAATCACTTTGTCGCAATTATCTTCCGGCGAAAAGCAAGTCTGTAAGTTTTGAACTGCGAACGCGCTAGACATCAAAAACGTGGTCACTAAAATTCCAAAAAGTCTCATAAAGCCCCCTCATATAAGATGCTTGAACGGTACCAACCAAAGGTGTTGAAGGCACACAAAAAGTTCAGTAGCCTACCGACATGATCGTTTTAAAGAATGTCGAAATCAGACCTTTGTTTAAGATCCCGGAATTAAAAATATCCGCAAAAGAGAAGGTATTAATTTACGGTCCCAGCGGTCACGGTAAAACGAGTCTGCTGCATTTGATCGGGGGACTTTGGCCGCCGACCGCCGGTGAAGTTCTTATCGCGGGGCAGAACTTAGCTAGTCTGAGTGACCCAGAAATCAGTCTGTTGCGTCGCAAAACTGTCGGATTTATTTTTCAGAAAATGAATCTGATGGATCATATGACGTGCGTTGAAAACCTCGAACTGGTGCAAGCTTCGGCAGCGTCCGCATTGCCCTCGCAGATTTTAAAACAAGTAGGACTTGAATCGAAAGCCCAACAACTTGCCGGAACCCTTAGCCTGGGCGAACAGCAACGGCTCGCGATCGGCCGTGTTTTACGTCAACGTCCCGAAATCATTTTAGCGGATGAGCCAACTTCTAGCTTAGACGAAAAAAATTCTGCCAGCGTTTTAGAGCTTTTATTAGAAGCCAGCCGTGATAAAATCTTGATCGTAGTGAGTCACGATTCTCGATTAAAAAAGTATTTTGATCGCCATATTGATTTTGAAGAGTGGGTATCATGAGTCCCGCAAAAATAGCGTATTTAAATCTAATCAGACGAAAGTTTTCGACGGCGATTTTATTCATCGGTATCGTGCTGGCGGTAACCACGAGCGGTTTGTTACTGCGACTTTACGAATTATCCGCGGACCGCTTCGACGGGTTAACCAATGCGGGAGATGCCATCGTCGGCGCCAAGGCAGGACCGATTGATCTGTTGCTGGGGATGAAAAACTTTGAAGGAAGTTTTCCGGAATACATCCCCTTGAATCTTTACCAAACCCTGAAACGCAAAGAGGGTTTGCAGTTCGAAGACAAAACGTCGGTCGGCGTGCAGTTCGTCCGGGACGTATTTCCGTTCGTGCTTTTTGCGAAGGCCGAGGATTTTCGGGTGTACGCAACGAGCGCAGATTTTTTTACGGCCCAAAATTTGGGGGCACCGAAGATCACTGCGGGAAGAGCTCCGAAAGCTTCGAACGAAATCGTGATTGGCGATTTAGTTGCGCGAAGATTTAAGTTGCAAGTGGGGCAAGACATTTTGACCGGCGCGTGGGTGGGGGCGGAGGCTCCGTCGGCCCCGAAGGATCGCATGACCGTCACCGGGATCATAGAACCCACGGGGCGGGCGTGGGACCGCATTGCCTTAGCGGACTGGTCTGCGCCGCAAAAAGTTTTTGCTGAAAATGCAAAAAGTTTAAGAACGCCGTGGGGTCCTAACATCTTGCACTTCATGTTAGTTTATTTAACCCCAGAGGGACTGAAGCCTTTAAAAAATCTGATCAACGATCGAACGGTGGCGCAGGCCGTTTCGGTCGAATCCGCCACCGCAAAACTTCGAGAGTTGACGGGGACGGGGCAGGAGCTTGGCCTCGTGATGGCCAGCGTGATATTGCTCCTGAGCATTACTTCCGTGGCCTCTATCATGGTGGGTCGTTTCGAAAGTCGTACGGTGCAGCTCGCCGTATTGCGCTCCCTCGGGTATTCGAAAGCGGATCTTTCTAAGGTGCTTATATTAGAGGCGATAATGATAACGCTTGCGGCATGTTTCGTTGGCGCCTTGTTCGACGCCGTACTTTTTCCGGAGCTCAGAAGTTTGTTAGGCGCCAACATTCCGAGTGACGAAATCGTCAGTTCGATGATTTGGCAAAGCTGGCCGGTGTGGGCCTCCGTCGTCATCGGAAATATACTTTCGGTGCTCTATCCCATTTGGCGGATTTCAAAACAAAATATTCACTTGAGCCTCAGAAGTCTTTAGAATTGGAAGATGGCTTTTAAGAAGAATTTCCAACTAGTTTCAGAGTACAAACCTTCCGGAGACCAGCCGAAGGCGATCCAAGATATCGTGCAGAACTTCCAGCTCGGACTGAATCACCAGACTTTGTTGGGCGTGACCGGTTCGGGAAAGACGTTCACGATGGCGCACACCATTTCGCAGCTGAATGAGCCGGCACTGGTTTTAGCGCCGAACAAAACATTAGCCGCGCAGTTGTATGCGGAATTCAAAGAATTGTTCCCGCGCAACGCCGTTGAATATTTCGTTAGTTATTACGACTACTATCAACCCGAAGCTTATATTCCATCGAGTGATACTTATATCGAGAAAGATTCCGCGATCAACGACCAGATCGATCGGATGCGCCATTCCGCCACGCGCTCGCTATTTGATCGCAGGGATGTGATTATCGTTAGTTCGGTGTCTTGCATATACGGCTTAGGATCGCCCGAAGCCTACGAAGGCATGATGATCCAGGTGACCGCGAATTCGGAAGTGAAGCGCGATCAGTTTTTGAAGGAACTGATCCGCATTCAGTATCAGCGCAATAATGTCGCCTTCCATCGCGGTACGATTCGAGTGCG
>JACMRP010000055.1 GCA_014376325.1 Pseudobdellovibrionaceae bacterium | reverse complement strand
TCTTTGGTCTATCTATCGCAAAATGCAGTCGCGGAATATTGATTACGAACAGCTGTACGACGTGCTGGCGTTCCGCGTACTGACCGACAGCATCGCCGAATGTTACGGAGTTCTCGGATACGTGCATTCATTGTGGAAGCCCATTCCGGGCCGTTTCAAAGATTTCATCGCGATGCCGAAGGCCAATGAATATCAGTCGTTACACACGACGGTGATCGGTCCGGGCGGGGAGCGAATCGAGATTCAGATCCGGACTCGCGAAATGCATTTGGTCGCGGAGCGCGGGATCGCGGCTCACTGGAAATATAAAGAACGCGGCAAGTTTGCGGACGATAGCGATTTACAACAGGCGGACTGGCTTCGCGATCTTGTGAACTCACACCAGCAGGCTCAGGGTGCTGACGAATTTTTGGATAGCGTAAAGTCTGAATTGTTCGAGAGCGAGATCTACGTTTTCACGCCGAAGGGGGACGTTCGCGAATTTCCCGAAGGGGCGACTCCGCTGGATTTTGCTTACGCGGTCCACACTCAGCTGGGCAATCAGTGCGTGGGTGCGCGGGTCAACGGCAAGATGGTTCCGCTCCGGTATCAACTTCAAAATGGTGACTCAATCGAAATCATGACTTCGAAGACGCAAGTGCCTTCGAAAGATTGGCTGAAGTTCGCGGTCACGAACAAAGCAAAACAAAAAATTCGTCAGTTCGTTAAAGAAGAGCAGCGTCGTCGTTCGCTGACTCTCGGTAAAGATCTCGTTGAAAAAGAATTCCGCAAATTCGGCATGGCCGCGATCAAATACGTGAAGGGTTCGGAGTACGAGGCTTTTCTGAAAGAGAACGGTCTGCGAGATCTCGACGAACTGTACGTCAAGGTGGGTTACGGTCGACTAGAGCCGCGGCACCTGGTGAATCGACTGACGCCGAAGAATATCGCGGCGGAATCTGCGAAGACTCCCGATTCCACATTTATGGAAAAGGTGGTTAAGGCCGCCGCCCAAAAAACTCGGAAGAGCAGCTCGCTGGTTAGTGTCGATGGTATGGACGACGTGCTCGTGCACTTTGCGAAGTGTTGTCATCCGATCCCGGGAGATCCGATCAGTGGCTTTATTTCGCGCGGCCGTGGCGTTACAGTTCATCGTGCGGATTGTCCTAAGGCCTTCGAGGTGGATCAGTTAAGGCGCGTGGATGTCGCGTGGTCGCGCGATCACGCGGGCGAAGGCCAAGAGCGTATGGTGCGGGTGCGGGTGATCAGTCACGACGTGCCGGGCCTGCTCAAATCGATGTCCGAAGTTTTCTCAGTACAGGGTATTAATATCGAGAGCGCCGAAATCCGAACGACCAAAGACAAAAAAGCTTTGTGCAATTTTGAAGTCAGCGTCAAAGACGCCACCCAATTAAACAACGCAATCTACGAACTCCAAAAAATCAAGGGCATCCTAGGCGTAACCCGAGTCTTCCACTAAAAAATACCAGCTCGCTTTTCCGGAAAAGAACCAGGTCGCTTTTCCTACTCTCCGCGAATGTGCTTGATTTGAGTTTTGCATTTTAAGGTCAGAGTGGTCTTTTATCGAGGGCGTGTCTGACCGGCGCCCATTTGTTTCTCGGAAATTTTAAGATCTTGCGTTTCAGACCAATCTTAAAGATCTCGTAGTCGATATCAGACGGGGCGGTATTGAGCCACTTCAGTGTATTTTCAACTCCGGTTCCGAACAAGAAAGTATCTTCCGTAGTTGGAACTCGGACGAGCCCCAGTCCGATCACTCCGTTCAACGTGCTGTAGGGGTATTCCTCGCAAGTTTCGGAAAGCCCAGCTTTGACGGGATTTCGATACACGTATTTGTACGCGCTAGAAAAATAAAGTTGTGAGTCGATCAGGGTGCGCGAATATCTACCACCGTATACTTGGTTCACGCTGCCGGAAATCCGATTCATTTCTTTGCTTGTTTCTCTCATAAAGAAATTCATGGCCTCGCTTAAATTCGCATTTGGAGTCGAGATAAGCATATGGAAGTGATTACTCATCAAAACAAAAGAGTGAATCCTCACTCCGAATGCGAAAGTAATAAAATAGAGGTGTCTGGTCATCAGCTCCCAATTCTGATCCGGCGAGATGCGAAACCAGGATCCGGCATGCGAGCGGGCAGAAACGTGATAGGGAAAATCGGCGTGAGGAGTGTGTAATGTACGTGTCATGTAAAGAAAAATGACACGAAGCGTGCCATAGCGTATTGCCGTTTAAATCGAAGAGAGTAGGAAAAGCGACCTGGTTCTTTTCCGGAAAAGCGACTTGGTACCTTTTAGAGGTTCCAGGCGTAGCCGAAGCGGAGGTACATGATTGTTGCCTTCACCGAGTCGCTGGCTGGGAAAAGGCCGTATTCTAAAGTGACCGGGATGTAGGTCTTTGGCGACAAACGGAAATCAATGCCCGTTGATAGAACGAAGATTTGGTTGGCTGAGATTTGGTCCGAGCGAAGAACCGTACTTGCCTTGCTCATCGCGTACAAATAACCGTAACCGCCGCCGATCCACCATTTGTTGCCCGATGTCGTTACGTTGAAACGGCCGTAGCCGTACAAAGACATGTACGTCAACGTCACGCTACAATTCGTCGTCAGCGTACAATCCGCCGTTGCGATAGAACCCGCCACATTGTACTGTTCGAGTCCTCCCATGCCGCGCAATGAAAAGCGAGGACCGATCGCGTAGTCATAGTAACCAAGCGCGCCGAAGCCGGTGCCGGTCATAGAAGCGTTGACCTTGTAGGTAGCGCCGAATGGACCGCCGGTAAAACTTGCGGTCATTGAATTCATCAGGTAACCCGCGACTAAACCAAATGAATTCCCCGTATTCGCGCGAGAGCTTAATTTTTTATCGTAATATGAATCGCCAGAATCTTTTGTCGAAGCACTTGCTGCACTTCCGCCGCCGCTTTTGCTTTGAAGAGTGTAACCGACTTGCGCGGTCCCTTTGGTGATATCGGCAATGGCCTTGTCGCTTTTAACTTGGCTGATGCGAACGATCGCTACTTTTTTGCCGCTGCCGTTGATGACATAATATTCGCTTCCGTTCGTGGCGCCTTCGCCTTCAAGAGCGATCATTATCTTTTTATTTTTGACTTGAGTTACTTTGGCCGCGAAAGCGGATCCGGAGAAAACCAGGACAAATAAAACGAACAACGTTTTTATATTTTTCACGCGTTAAAGCTCCCGTTAAAACTTGTATCTAGTGTGAGTGATAAAATCACGGGAAGCAACGAAAGCTAGGACTTCGGTCGAGAACAAGACCAATTATGGAAGTTAATTCAGATCTACAAGACTGTTCGAAAGCTCGGCTAAGAATGCCTTCCTGTGAGTCACCCAGGATTCGCGGTTCGCAAACTGGTAATTGCAAATTTGGGGAGTGTCGCCTTCTCCTGAGTCATGCTTCGTCAGGACAGACACGTCCCACGGAACGTCCTCGTGGCTTCGCAGCCAGACTTCGTAATCGTTGTTCATCTCGACGAGTTCGCTCTGACTAGATGGGAATTCTTCTTTTAGCCAAGCTTCGGCGGAGCTTAGATTTCGGCAGCCCATCAACGTCACCGGTTGCACCAAAGAAGCTGGGGCCTTGTCTTCAAATTGCTTGCGACCTGCCGAACTATACAAAGAGCAAGAGGCAAGTAACAGAGGAAATAAAATCAAGCCAACGCGTGTTTGAATCATCTCAAAAGTCTACGCTGAGCCTTACCTAAAAAAAAGACCCGTTTTGTACAAACGGGTCTGATCTTAAACAAAATGTTCGAAAGTCCTAACGTCGCGAAATCTAGAACGGGATGTCGTCGTTAGAGTTGAAGCTTGGCTCAGGACCGAAATCTTGAAAGCCGAAGTCTTCGCCGCCACCAGATTTAGTGGACGAGCCGCTGTTGTTGTTATTGTTGCTAGATTCGTTCGAACGTTCTCCGCTCGCGGAACCCAAGAATTGCACGGTGTTCGCAACGATTTCGGTCGTGTATTTTTTCTGACCTTGCTGATCTTCCCACTGGCGAGTTTGCAAACGTCCTTCGACGTAAACTTGACGTCCCTTGCTTAAATGTTTACCGCAAATTTCCGCAAGCTTGCCCCAAACCACGATGCGATGCCATTCGGTACGCTCTTGTTTTTGGCCATCTTTGCCCAACCAGTTTTCGCTGGTTGCAACATTCAAACGAGTCACGGTGCTGCCTTGGCCAACCGCTTTCACTTCCGGATCAGCACCCAAGCGGCCGACGATAATCACTTTATTTACACCTGACATAGTTCCTCCAATTAATAACAATACTGTTTTTGTAGTTCGTGGGAGGCTT
>JACMRP010000357.1 GCA_014376325.1 Pseudobdellovibrionaceae bacterium | reverse complement strand
TTCCGCTTGTGCGCATGCAGAAAAAACTGTCCAGGCGCCTGTGCAAACCAAAAAGGACATTGCGTTCATCAACGGCTCCCACCTCGACGAAAATAGTTGGTTCGAAGTGATTCGCATTCTTGGCTCCGAAAAGTACAACGCTGTGGCATTGCCAAGGCTCGGTCGGGACGACGACGGTCCGGCACATATTTCTAACATGGCCAAATTGTCCTGCGAAAAGCTAAGCGGTCCAACAATAATGATCGTCCACAGTTTCGGTGGCGCTATCGTGAATTCGATGATCGGCATTTGCCCAGAAAAAATTTCGAAAGTCATTTATATCTCAGCGTTAGTTCCCCTTAAGGGCGAAAAGCCGATGGACTTGCTCAAGGGTGTAGACCAAAAGCTTTTCATGTCAGCCGTCAAGATTGAAAAAAGCCGCATCGTTCCGAAGTCACAGAAAAAACTTCTGATGGTTCTGGATTCTGGCATTAATCCAAATTCCTTGATCTTGCCGAACACGTATTCCGAAAGCACAACTCCGGGTGGGGACGTTTTAGATTTCGATGGTGAAAAATTCCAGAAGATTCCAAAATATTATATTTTTACTGAAGCCGATCAAATCATTCCGCTCGCTATTCAGAAAAAATACGTCGAACGGGTAAATATCCTCGGAACTCGATCCGTGAATTCTGGACACCTTCCGATGATTTCACAGCCGGAAGAGCTGGCAAAGGCGATTGAGGCGTTGTTATCGGCAGATTTATAGAGAGTTCGCACATCATGCGCTCGGCGCATCTTAACCTCTAGAACTCGCATTGGACCATGGATCTTAAGGGAACTATAAAGGCGCTTGTTACCCCATACCCCTTTAGGAGATCTTATGAAGTTAACCATGTCAGTACTCGTTGCCTTGTTTGCAATTCCCGCGATTTCTTCTGCCGCAAATCCTGTTTTAGATTGTTCCGCGAAATTAAATCAAGATCAGCCTCCTTACTCGTTCGAAGCAGTTCAGGTTCGTGGCGAATACGTTAGCGGCTGGTTTAAAAATATCGTCGTAAAAGTGGTGTCTACAGATTACAACGACCAGAAAGTAGTTCAGACCGGGCGAGCCGCCGAACTTGATCCCGATGAAAAATACGCACCCAGAAAGTACGCAAATCACAATCGTTTCAATTTGGACGCATTGACCGAAACTAAAAACTTCGCAAAATTTTATCCGGCTGATTCTTGTAGATTAGAACTTCTGGTGCCTCAGGATGTTCAGAAAGCGGTCACCGACGGCGCTCCGTTATTGATTCATTGTGATCAGTCGGGTGGAGTGGTTAATCTGAAATGTACTCTGAATTAGTTATGGCAGTACTGCGCGATAATTTGCAGAAGCAACTGCGAATCTATTGGCTTAGTTAAGTGCGCATCGCAACCGACCGCCAAAATCCGCTTTCGTTCTTCGATCATGGCGTGAGCGGTCAACGCGACGATGGGTCGTTTGTAATCCCGCTCGCGAAGCTGGGCGGTCGCAGAATAACCGTCAAGAATCGGCATTTGCATGTCCATCAAAATAAGATCGTAATTTTGGCTGAGGGCTTTGTCGACGGCCTCTTTGCCATTGACCGCGACGTCTGCAACGATTCCGTTACGCTTTAGTATCCGCAAGATTAAGAATCGGTTGTCTTCGGAATCTTCTACAAGAAGCACTTTTGCATTTTGCAAGGTCATGTACGTACTTGCATTGGAATTAGATAATGGAGTTTTTTTGACGGGGACACTTTCTTCAAAGGAAATCGTCGCTTCAAAAGTGCAACCCACGTTCGGTTCGAATTTCGAAATTCTAACGTCACCCCCAAGTGCTTGCGCAAGTTTCCGCGAAAGCGCGAGGCCAAGACCCGTTCCGCCAAATTTTCGGGTCGTGCTGTTATCGACTTGCGTAAATGGAATGAAGAGCTTCTGAGTTTGTTCTAACGTCATTCCGATTCCCGTATCTTGAACTGAAAAACGCAGTTGCGGACCTTTGTTCATTTCGCGGAGTGGCTGAACGGACAACTCCACGCTCCCATTGTCCGTGAACTTGATTGCGTTGCCGATAAGATTGACGAGTATCTGGCGGACCCGCGTCGGATCCGACTTCACTTTTCTAGGCGTGTCCGCATCAATTTTACAAGTGAGTTTCACGCCCTTCGACTTCGCGGTTTCCGAAAAAAGGGAAATAATCTCTTCCACCGCGTTGTACAAACTGAACTCGACATGTTCGATCGCGAGCCTTCCGGCTTCGACCTTCGACAAATCCAAGATGTCGTCGATCAGCTGGGTGAGCGCGTGACCATTGCGATCGACGATTTTAGCGTAGTCCTGTCTTTCTTGTTCGTCGTCAGAGTCTTTCATTAAATTTGTAAAACCAATGATCGCTCCGAGCGGCGTTCGGATTTCGTGAGACATGTTTGCAAGAAATGATGACTTTAAGTTATTGGCTTTTTCGGCTTCGTCTTTTGCCAAAGTAATTTCGTGATTAGAAATTTCAATTTGTTTGCGGGATTGCACGAGCTCGGTGACGTCAGAAATCACAGCCAAAATACCGATAATTTTGCCCCTGGCATCACGGACGGCTTGGTAAATGAAGTTCAGGTACAAACTTCGACTGATGCCGTCATTGGTGACTTCGAAGAGAGTTTCGTTACCTACAAATTTCTCTCCGGTTTTGAAGACCCTATCCAGTAACGCGGTAAATCCTTGCGTCACTGCCGAAGGTAGAAGCTCTTCGACCGATTTTCCGACGTAGTTTTCCGTATTAAAAAAATAATCGGCGTAGCAAGAATTTGCATAAGTGAATCGGTGGTCAGGGCCTTCCAGCATAGCTATCGGAATCGGGGTGTTTGCGAACAATGTTTTGAGGAGTGTTCGCTCCCTTTCGACTTGCATCAGGACGGTTGCCGCTCCAGACTCCAATTTTTTGCGTTGGGTTGTTTCCATGCAGACCACGAGAGTTCCGCCGATCGATCCATCGATATTGTAAATGGGCGAATAACCATAGGTCCAAAAAACGTCCTCAAGTTGACCATTACGGTAAATCGGAATCAGCTGATCTTCTTGCCAGGTCGAGCCACCGTCGAACATGACAACATCTATCTGCGGTTTGATCACGGGCCAGATTTCGGGCCAACATTCTGCCCCTCGTTGTCCCATTGCGCGCGGGTGTTTGCCAATACCAAAGCTAGGAAGATAAGCGTCATTATAAAATTGAAATAATTCGGGACCCCACCAAATAAACATGGGGTGCTGGGAGTGGAACAAAGTGTTTAAACTAATTTGAAGGGCGACCGGCCAAGAATCTAGCGGGCCCATCGGGTGAGCGCTCCAATCCATCGAACTGAAAACTTCCCCGGTCGCACCGAGGGCTTTGAGCACAAATTTTGGAGAGATATTGTCAGCCATGCGTACAGCTAACACGCACTGTCCGCAGACGCACGTCCTGAAACGGTCACGTCTGAATTACGGCAGTGGTATGTATTCGAGGCAGTCGTCCGGTACCGGATGAAAGCTCGAATTATCTTTTGAGGGACCGTTTCTCCACTCTGCTTTCGCGTTTTCTAATTTTTGAGCCGAGCTCGAAACAAAATTCCAAAAAATAAATCTTTCGCCAACGGCACTTCCGCCAAGAATCATTACGAAAAAGTCTTCGCTGGCTTCTAAAAGAAGATCGTCCCCTTCTTTGACGACGGCCATAGACCCAACTTCGATGTTGTCACCATCGACTTTACGAACACCCCGTACATAGTGCGTAAAGCTTGGTTCGACATCTTCGTGTTGTTCCGGAAGTGCGACCCAGCATTGCAGACCATCCGGTGAGCGGCAAAGGGAGGTACGCGACGCACGCTAAACCCTCCCAGATCTTTTTCTCTGGGATCAATGACTATGTCTAACTGATTTATTTTCATCGAACTACTTTATGCCTTTAGATTTAAACGAGTCTACATCGGGCGCCATTTTATTTTGACGATAAAGGTTAGAGATCTCTTTGTAAGAGCGCGTAAAACAGTTATCTGACGCACGTTTCGCAACGCTGCCACGGCGAACATCTGTGTTGCCGCTTGGATCGTAACCGCAGCACTTTTTTAATGCGGCAGCGACGCGAATATGATCGTCCATTTTCAGAATATCCGCAGCGTCCGCTTGATAGGAAAATGTCGACTTTATTTCGCGGCCGTCGTTCAAAACTAGCGGCAGATTGTTCAGCCCACATCCTGCAGGCGATGAAGCACGTAAGGTGGCGGTAAAATGTTCTTCGACAACCTTAGTCCCTATCCAGCGCTTGATGGTTAAGGTATCGTCCGCACACAGGCCATCATCGTTGCCGTAACCGCATTGGTATTCGAAACCGAGCAGGTCAGTATTCAATGGACCTACCATCGCCCTCATTAATTTCGCATCTTCGCCGTCAACGCCTTTTTCAATTCCAAAAGCCCTGTAGGTAGAAACTTTTTCGTGCGTTCGAATGAAGTCATTGATTGAAAGTGACAGATTGCGGGCCCGCTCGAAGTTGTCGCCTTCTGCAGCATTTGCTGAAGCGATGGACCACGGACGGGGCAGTTGTGCATTGTGTTTTAGGACGCGAGAAATGTATTCGATGCGCTCTTTGGCCGTGAACCTGTTAGATAAATCGAGGGGGTAGTTATTCAGGATATATTTATTTTCAATGGAGTCATACCTTAACTTCGTGACATCGACTTTCGAGAAACGAACTTCTAAGGGCGAACTCAAAATTAATTCAGTCAGGGTAAAATCCGAGGGATAGTTGTCTTTGATCCAGTCCTTATCCACTTTCGGCAAAAGCGGGTCGCTTAGAATCTGGGCTAACTTTCGATGAGCGTTGAACTCTTTGACCTGCAGTTCAAATATCTTTTCCTGAATTTTTGGGATGGATGGATTCTTTTGGGTTTTTGCGGAATCAACTTTTGCATGAACCGCGAAGCAGGCGGCCAGGACAAAGCAAAAAGTAATTTTGAACATGAAGACCCTTCTGTTATGGAGTCCTTAGTTTATTCAATAAAGATTGGTTGGCAAAGTCTAGCTGGACCTTACTTCGGAATGAACTCGCTCGTAGTCCTAAAATTTAGTATATTTTCAATGAATGAACATGGGTCCAAATTTAAATGATTGAAATTTTAGCCACGGTTTACCTGATCTCATTTACCCTTTCGATGATGTTGGTCGCTTGGAATTACACCGCGGTCTCGAATCAGGTAAAGTCCGTCCGCCTTCAGCGCGTCAATGCAAATCTGCAAAAAATAGGATATTTTTGGAGCATGACCCGCGAAGATTTTTGCAGACTTGAAGACCTGACGGTGGATGCAGATGCCAAGTCGGCGCTTCGCAGTACTTTGATGCTAGGCCTATTAGGCTTTCTAAGCGCGATCGGTTTTTTACTGCACTTTGCGATAACGCTGACGATGCGTTTTCTAAAATCTAGCCGTCGCGGCCGCGCCGTTTTCCACAGCGAGCTCGCAACAAATTCCCAACTCGCAATCGACGATATCGAAAAGTTGCGTTTAGAATTTTCACAAAGATATTAATGAAATCGTTTTCGGTAAGCCATGCGCCAGCGAATGATCTTGAACGCCGAAAAGAATAGCAATACACCGCAGACCTGGCCGAAGCGGACCATTCCCGGCGTGCTGTTAGTAAAGTAAGAATTAAAGATTCCCACGAATCCTAAGACGATTAAGAGCAGGGGTCGAACTTCGTAAAAATCCTGTTTGTCATGCAATGGTCGCATACCAATCATCAATGCAAAACCGGCACCGTTGGAATTTTTTAAGCGGCAGAGCCCAGGATCGATCCGGCGCCTATTGCGGAAAATCCTGCCGACCATATTCTATTCAGCCGTTTAGAAAATCCTGAACATGTTGAAAAGACCGCGTCTCATTCTAAGACGTTAGAGTTTTAATTTTCGTGAGTTTCATCTTCTGGAATATTTTCGATTTCTTCAGGTTCTTCGACTTCCGGAGCGTCGATTGCCGCGATCAAGCTTGCGAAGCAGGCGCGGATGTCTTCTTCAGAGTGTTGCTGACGTAGCAGTTCGGATAACACCACATTGCTGTCGAGGGCTTTTTGCAAATCGGCTTTAAGATCGTCCCGGGACTCTTTTGGTCCAAGCAATTGCTTGTCCATCGTCTTCATCAGAACGCTCGTGCTTTTAACGCTGCCGGGCTTGCGATGTTGTTTTATGTGAACGATCAATCTGTATACGAGCGACTGTGGTGTAAACATGATTATTTTATCAACTTTATAGCTTGTGACGTAAATTCTTTGACGTAGTCCACGTAGCCCGCGCGGAAATCTTTAACCGTGACCGAGTAAGGGATGTCCGGTGTGACGCCGTGGTTTTCTACAAAGTCAGCATCTTCGTAAATGCCGCTTGGCTTGTAAGCCGAAAACATTCCGCGGGTCATGTTGATTTGAATGCGTGAACCGCTCAGGGTTCCGACGTCTTCGACGTTTCCGCCTAAGCCCATCGTGGATTCACCAAAAAGCTTTACGGTTGGACGTGGGTTCGCCTTTACGAGCATCGGAAACATGTCACCGCAGCTACCTGCTAACGAGTCGATGAGGACCAACATCGGTTTCTTCCACTGGAATTTTTTAAGCGTCACGAACTTAGAACCCGAAAATAACGGAAACGGCTCCGACAAAAATTCACCTTTGTCGTAAGCAGATTCGACGATGCGTCCGTAAGCTTGGGTCGCCGCGATTTCGGCAGGGTTTGAATTTGGATCGTCCTTCAGCATTTCTTGCGGCCACACAATCATCAAGTCGTTAACCCATTTACGGTCGGCGCGCACTTTTTCGACCGCCTGCACGTCATTTACCTGGCCGAAAATGTTGTAGAAATCAGAACAGTAACTGCCACCAGGATTGTGGGTTTGATCTAGAACCAAAACATCCGCGATATCTTGATACTGATCGAGCAACGCTTGGTAGCCCTTCATGTAAACTGCGGGCTTAAAATCATCTTGGTGATAAGAGGCCATGCGCACTAAAAGAACGTTCTTACCTTCAGAGCGGTAAAGCGAAGCGTAGATCGGTGGAGTTTCTTTATCGCCGAGTTCGTATTTTTTACGGAAAGCTTCGGAAGTGGTCAGCGGTAAAAACTTGTAAGTATTTTGACTCTGTTCAGTCAAGAAGATCGGATTTACCTGACCCATCTGTCGAATGTGCGAAGGGACCACGGAATTGTAATCTGACGCCATCGGAACGGTCATATTCAAAGGACCTTTCGGTACGTTGATGACGTTGTTAGCGGTTTTGCTAAACCGTTCTACGGTCCATGCAACTTCTGCATTGATCGCGGTACCATCTGCCTTGACCGCTTTGATCATGGCGATCGAAGAAGTCGGAATAAGTGCGGTCATGTAAGACGGGCGATAAAATGCGCGAAAAATAAGATGTTGGTTCGAAAGATCCGTCGCCCAGCTGCTGTAATGAAGGATCGTCTTAAGAATATCAAAGGGTGCAGCGCCATCGATGGCCAAGACTTCGTCCCCGATGGCAAGGCCGGTCAGCGTGGCGATTTCTTTGCTAATGTCCGCAACAATTGCTTTGCCTTCAATTGGCGTGATCAGGATCGGAATCGAAAAGCGGCTAACGCCCGAGTTCGAATTGATCATGCTGATCTGAACGTGACCGTCCCTCATCGCCGCGCCCATCTTCATGATGTAACCAGCAAACTCTTCGTCTGTTTTCGCGGTCATCGATTCTGCTTTTAAAGACTGCGCTAGCTCTTCAATTTTGAAACCGAAAGTTTTCTCTTTATATAGGTAAGGGCCGTAATAAGTTTTAAGGAGGTTTAAAAATTGATCGAAGTCTTGGGCGCGCTCATCCGCGGTGGGTGGGCGTAGGCCCCGCGCATTTTTAAGTTCGACCGAACCGGCGTTTTCTTTTGCTGAACACGCGACGAATAAAACAGAACTCACAAACAACGAAATGAACGTTTTTAAATTCATAATCCCCCCAGACATTTTTGTGGGCGAGATATACCAAACATCCACGCGATGTCCTAGAACTAGTTGCCGCTTGGAAGGCAATTCAATGGGGATTTGGACGAAGTTGGACCCATTGGGACCGCCGATATTTTGCGGACCCAGCGTTTAATGCGAGATGGACATTGCCGCAGCCCTCTAAAAACTTGCTTAATGGTTGCAGCCACCGGGCGATTGGGTAATCTGATGTTGTGAGGGGGGTCTCATGGTCATTAGGAATTTTCGTCGTTCCTTCGTAGGTATTGTACTTCTGGCAGTCCATTTGGTGGCGCTCTCGGCCTCCGCGAATCTAGAGGTCGTTCTCGGGGGAGTACCGCTCCAGCAGAACGCCAATCTTTCGGGAATCATGCCGTCGAGTACTCAATCTGAAATCTTAATCTCTCGCAACCAATACGTACTTTCCTATAATCGCACACGGCGAGCGCCGAATTGGGCGGCATGGAAGATCGAAGCGAAGCAACTCGGGCATTCGGCCCGGAGCAATAGTTTTTCGCGCGATGGGGAGCTCGACAATTATTTGAAAGACAGTGGACCCGGCCCACTTGCGGTTGAGCCCAAAGACTACGAAGGCAGCTGTTTTGACCGCGGTCACCAAGTTCCGTCGGCAGATCGCACGGATGATTCAGAGGACAACCGAGCCACCTTCATGATGAGCAACATGGTCCCCCAGACATCGTACTTGAACCGCGACATCTGGGAGCATCTCGAGCAGTACACACGCAATCTGGTTAAGTCTGGCAAAAAAGTTTACGTCATCGCGGGTCCAATTTATGATCAGGACTTTGGCGCGATCGGGCCGTTAAAAGATATTCCCGTGCCTTCGCACGAATTCAAAATCATCCTTGTTTTGGAAGCTGGTCAAACCGCGAAGGACATTAGTCAAAACACTTCGGTAGTCGCGGTCATGATGCCGAACGTGACACCTAACGGAAACTCTCCGGCGGACCATGCTTCGTTGTGCGCGGCGCCTAGTCACTCTTCAGGCGGAGTTGAGGATTGGAAACAGTTTCAGACGACGGTTCCCCAAATTGAGCAGGCTTCGGGTTTGAAGTTTAGTATCCACTAAGTGGATTTCAATTTACTGTCGATACGATCATCGACGATTCCTTTTATTTTTTGTTTTATTCTGGCGGGCTGCACTACGAAAGAATTAGCGTTGGCGAGAGTCTCCGAAAGAGTTCCTCAAGCCGCTTCGGTAAATCCGGGCGTCATTGAAATCGAAGATCCTTCCGTGTTCATGCGTGTGGTTGCAATCAGTGACGTCCACGGAATGTATGCTCCGTTGCTGGGACTTTTAAGCGCAGGTAAAGTGACGAACGCGAACGGCGACTGGATTGCCGGAAGCACACTGCTTATTGTCATTGGTGATTCTATCGATAAAGGTCCCCAAAGTTTAGAAGTTTTGAATCTTTGGACCAAACTGCAGGAACAGTCTGCCAAAGCGGGTGGCCGCTTGGTGCATCTTCTGGGCAATCATGAAGCAGAATTTTTAGCCGATCCGAAAAATGATAAGAAAGCTTCCGAGCTACTGGATGAATTGCGGGCCCAAAAAATTCCGGTGAGTGATCTGACGTCATTCACTACGCCGAGAGGGTCTTTTCTGCACGCGGAGCCACTCGCATTAAAGGTTGGGAATTGGTTGTTTTTCCATTCTGGGTTTTACCCGGAGATGGACTGGAATCTTTTCGTCGGCCAAGCGCGAACGGTTTTATCGGCAGCGGATTACGGAAATGATTTTATGATAGGCAAAGATTCCGTCCTCGAAAAGAAAGACTGGGAAAAGGACGAAGCTTTGTTAGCAACTGAACTTTCTTCGATGGACGCGATCGGGGTTTACGGAATTGCGTTTGGTCACCAACCCGAAGCCTTTCACGTGGCTGGCCGATCGGCCGCGAAGGCGAATGGAAGATTGATCAAGATCGATAACGGGATGGCGCCAGAGGCGGGTTCCCACCCGGGGTCGCTGTTAGTTTTTACGTCGCCTGCGCAGTTGAAACTAAAAAAATATCCCGATGTACAGGTGGTATTGCCCGGCGGGAGCATTCGTAAGTTAGTTCCGGAATAGTAAATTTTTGGAGCCCCATGAACGTAGAAAAAGAAGTCGTAAAGTTTAAGCCGGAGCTTGGTATTGAGTCCTGCGAAACGCCTCCGGCATCGTGGTGCGTGCGACCCGAATTTCAGGAACTTGATTATCAGATTCTGAAAAAACATTGGCAGTTTGTCTGCTCGACGGATCAGCTGACCGAAATCGGATCTTACGTTGCGGGTGAATTCTGCGATGAACAGTACGTTGTTACCAGAAACGAACAGGGCCAGCTGCAATCCTTCTTTAATGTCTGCCGGCACCACGCGGCCCAGCTGTTACATGGTTCGGGTTGCGCAAAAGAAATCGTGTGCCCGTACCATGCTTGGTCTTATTCGTTGGACGGGGCGCTTAAAAAAGCCCCGCAAATGGCCGGTATCAAAAACTTTAAACGCGAGGCGCTTTCACTGAAGCCGATTCCGTTGAAGGTTCTGGGTAAATTTGTGTTACTAAATTTTTCCGGCGTGAACTCGCCACTCGATCCAGATTGGCAGAGATTAGAAATTCTTTTGGAAGATGCTGGCACCTCGAAGTTAGAGTTCAAAGGGCGCAGAGTTTACGAGATCAACTGCAACTGGAAAGTTTATATCGATAACTATCTTGATGGCGGGTACCACGTCGATCACCTGCATAAAGGCCTTGCCGGCCAACTCGAAATGCAAGATTACAAAACAGAAAATTTTGCCTCGTGGACTTTGCAGTCTTGCGGCGGGGCTAAAGATCCGATGAAGAGTGATACGATCGACTTTAAAGAGCGGATCGGTGACCGCGCGCTTTATGCCTGGCTTCATCCTAATTTTATGATCAATCGTTACGGCCCCATTATGGATACGAACTGGATCGTTCCGATGGGTCCGCAGAAGTGCGCGACGATCTTCGATTATTATTTTTCCGAT
>JACMRP010000356.1 GCA_014376325.1 Pseudobdellovibrionaceae bacterium | reverse complement strand
CGTCATGTCGAGCTGAAGATTGGACTTATCGAGCAATCGCAAAACAACCTTTTCACCAAACAAGGTCGGCAAGACGCTGACCCGGAAATCCATCTCTTTACCCTTCGACGTCCGAACTTTTAGTCGACCATCTTGCGGCCGGCGTTTTTCGGCAATGTCGAGCTTCGACATAATTTTGATCCTGGAACCGATCGCCGATGCGGAACCCGCGGGGGGCGCCGTTGCTTCGACTAAATTTCCATCGATGCGGAATCGAACTCGGTAACGTTTTTCATAAGGCTCAAAGTGAATATCGGAAACCCGGCGTTTGATCGCATCGGCTAAAATGGCATTTACGAATTTAATGATCGGTGCATCTTCAGTTCCCGCGCCGCCTTCGTCGATAATCTCAACGCTATTCGCAAAAGCGTTGTCATCGTCTGCAGTTTCTGCCGACATTGCGTTCAGAGTCTTCTGACTAATGAGTCCGCCGTAATTGCGATCGATTGCGGACGCGATCGAAGTTTCAGTCCCGACGACAGCCTGAATACGGTGACGAGTAATGTACCGCAAATCTTCTTTGATGACGATGTCGCCTGGATCCGAAAACGCCACGACGAGGGTATTGCCAGCTTTTTGGATGGGAATCAGCATGTGTTTTTCGCAAACGTTCCGCGGGATAAGCGCGATCACGGCCTCGTCAATTTGGAAGCTGGCCACTTCGACACCGGGAACCTGATAATATTTTTCAGCAGCGCGAAGGATCTGATTGTCTTTCAAAAATCCAAGACTGATGATGATTTGCGTGAGTCTAACTCCGCCAGATTTTTTTTGCTCTTCGAGCGCTTGATTGAGTTGGTCTGGGCGTAAAAGCCCCTGCTTTACGAGGACTTCCCCGATTTTGATTGAAGACATGGAACTACAGTAACCCGGGGTGACGTTTTTTGTAACTAGACGGAAGGAGAGTTTTAGAGAGAGATTTTTAGAGACTCAAAATGGTCACTGAAACTTTCAAAGTAATCATCGAAAGTAATGTACTGATCTGGAAAAAGCTTGGTCAGCAAATTTACGTCGACCTGCGACTGGACCTCAAGTCCGGTCAGGATTTTCAAATCGGCCCGTTCGGCTTCTTCTAACAGTTGACTCCGTTCACAGCACTCCGAGATATCCACGACGATGCCACCTTGATTCATAAAATTAAAATAAGATAGATCTTTGAGGACGGCACTTTCGTCCTGAAGAGTCAGCGTGTTTATCATCAACGAACCGGCCTTTGTTTGGACCGTCAGCGTTCCGGCCGGAACCGCCTCGATGTTGATACCCAATAAGTAACGACGCAAGGTTTTGACCTCTAGGGCGAGTAAAACTTCGTCTTCGTCGATGATGCTGATGTTAGAAAAGCCCAGCGTCGCCATCGCCGCGACCGCGGCACGCCCCAAACGGGTTGCCCCAATGACGTAACAGTGAAGTCCGATATTTAAACTTGAAAAACGCTGGATCAAAAGTTTGCGCAAAGTTTCGTATATCAATAATCTTGGCCACCAACCGTCCGCCTCGTGCATCAACACATCGGCCGCTTCAAGCCAGCGAACATCCGTCGGCAAGTGCGGAAACTGATCAATGATTGCCTGCGATTCACTTGCCGGAAAGCGAACTGCCAGCGCGCCTTCTTCCATGAAAGGCAGCCAAACGTTCATGTCGGCGATGGAACGACCTTTTAGGGCAACGCATTCAGCATTCCAATTGCGATTCTGAAAATATAAATTCATGTGTCGGCACGGCAAAGAAAGTTTCTCACCGAATTCTAGAATCTTACCCTTAACCATTCAAAAAATCCTTCGCTTCGAAAATGTCCGAATGTATTTGGGCGAGCAATTCTTGAATGCCAGAAAACTTTTTTTCGTCGCGAAGAAACTTAACTATTTCGACCTGGATCTCTTGGCCATAGATGTCTTCGTCAAAGTCAAACAAGTGAGTTTCGGTCTTCACCGGCGTGTTGGCTTCACCGTGAAATGTTGGATTGTAACCAATGTTGGTGATGGAATTAAAGATCTGGCCGCGGAGATGCGTTCTAGTCACGTAAACGCCTTTGCGTGGAACAAAATCCACCGATGGAGTCATGTTTGCGGTCGGCACCCCGATGGTGCGACCACGGGCATCGCCATGATGAACGATTCCGCGCAAATAAAAATCGCGTCCTAAAAGCTCTTTCGCGATTTCGGCATTGCCGAGCTTTAGCTCATCCCGAATTTTAGACGACGAAACTACGATGCCCCGCTGTTGGTGGGCGGGCACGACGATCAGTTGAATATTCTTGCCGGCACAAACTTCGTGAAGATATTCAATCGTGCCTTCGCGGTTCGTGCCGAAAGAAAAATCGTAACCGACGACTAAAGTTTTAGTTTTCAACTTATCGACTAAGAAAAACTGTACAAAGTCTGCGGCCGAAAGCAGCGCGAAGTTTTTAGTAAACTCTTGTTCAATCAAGTGGGTCACGCCAAGGCCCGCGAGCTGTTCGCGTTGATCTCTGGCATCGAAAAGCTTTTGAATTTTACGCTCGGGATACAAAATCGTGACCGGATGGGGCGTGAAGGTGAAGACTACGATCGGCAACTTCTCCGCACGGCCGACTTCCACGGCCTGATGCAAGAGCTTCTGATGACCCAAGTGGACCCCATCGAAGTTGCCTATACTCACTACGGAAGCACCCCAGTCTTGAGGCAGCTCCTCCACACCCTGAAAAATCTGCATCTGAGGAATATACCCGATAAGCCCTTTTAATTCTTGAATTTTTCGCAAAATTTGCTATGTTGCATCGCGTGAAATTAGACAATCCAAAACGCCTTATATGGAAGGCCGAAATCCTTGCGAAGCTCTTTGTTCGCCGACGTGGTTTTTGGTTACGCACTCTGCTTTGCTGGGTGATCGGAGTCATGGCGTTGTCCAGCGACGAAGGCAATTCGTTCGACCAACGCTTTCAGCTCCGAGGGGATCAGAAGACGTCTTCACAAATTGTCTTGGTCACGATCAAACAATCCGATTTCGCTTCAGTCTACGGCAAACGTACAAATTCAATTTCTAATCTGAGTGAGCTTACCGACATCACCGACAGTTTCTTTTGGAACAAAGAAATTTGGCATCGGCTTTTAAAAATTCTTCTGGAACAAAATCCGAAATCGGTCGGTGTCACCCTTTACTTCGGAATCAACGTCGGTGAAGTCGGCATCACCAATGCCGAGGCCAAGATTTTTAAGGATCCCCGAGTCATCTGGTCCACCAGCACTAATAATTTTGAACGTCTTTACGAGCCCCTTTTTGCGAACGACACGCACAGCAACATCGCGAGCAATGATCTTCGGCGCGACGAAGACGGAGTGATTCGCCACATTTTTTCGCAAAGTGACGTGCTCCCGCACTTGGTCGAAAAAGTAACCAATAAAAAATTCCCACAACTCAGCAATGGGTTGAACATCAATTACCGCGGTTCGACGCGCGTGTTTGCTCAATACTCGCTGGCCGAAGTTCTGAATGACGAAACTCCGCCGAATGCTTTCAAAGATAAAATTATTTTAATCGGCGCCGAAACTTCTTCCGGTCCGCAATATTTAACGCCGGTGGGTCCGCTATCAAGATCCGAAGTTTTAGCGCACGTCACGGACACGATGGTCGGCAACAAATGGATCCGGCTATGGAGCTTTCCGTTTTACGCTTTGCTATTCTTAGCGCTAACTTTCTTTGCGGTGTTTCTGATCACGCAGTATCCGCAGTCGGTGGCACTAGTCTTTGTGTTGTGGCTTGCGCTTTCGATTTCGGCGATGTCGGCTTGGATTTTTGACACTTTTTATCTTTGGATCCCTGCTTATTCTCCGTTTATTTTGTTACTTACGACCTGGATCATTTTTATCGGCTACCAGGCAAACCGCATCGAACGACTGAATTTCCGTCTGCAGCAAGAACAAAAGTACCTTTCCGAGTTGGAACAACTTAAAAATAATTTCGTAAGTTTGATCAGCCATGATTTAAAAACACCGATCGCAAAAATTCAGGCAATCGTCGATCGCCTGATGAACCAGCATACAAATCCCGAGCTGCAAGAAGACCTAAAATCTTTGCGACGAAGCGGTGATGAACTCAACAAATACATTCAGTCGATCTTAAAAGTACTCCGGGTTGAATCACGGGATTTTAAAGTTCACAAAGAAGTTGCGGATATCAACGAAGTTCTAGAAGAGGCAATCAGCCAGCTAAGTCCCCTTGCCGCCGAAAAAGACATCCGTCTGCAAACAGAACTAGAACCCATGTTTTCCGTCGAATTCGACACGACGCTAATCAAAGAAGTTGTCGTGAACTTGATCGAAAATGCCATCAAGTACACACCCCGCGGTGGGCAAATCGAAATTATGTCTACCGAAACCGAAGAATCGATCTACGTTCGGGTTAAAGATAATGGCGAAGGCATTCGCGATGAGGACATAGACACGGTGTGGGGCAAATTCACCCGTGGACGCGATCAGGACATGAAAACAAAAGGCACCGGACTTGGACTTTACCTTGTGAAGTACTTTATCGAGCTCCATGGCGGCAAGGTCAGCTTAGAGAGCAAAGTCGGCGCCGGGACCACCGTGTCATTTACCCTGCCACTCAATGATGATACAAGCGAAGCACCGAACAAAGGAGCTACATGACGACGAATACACTGACCACATTGATAGTCGACGACGAAGCAGAACTGCGTAAGTCAGTCATTTCGATATTGCAGTCGGCACTCCCCGACGTAGAGTTCTTGATCGAAGAGGCCGGCACCGGCAAAGAGGCCTTCGATAAAGTTAAATCTAAAACTTACGATCTGGTTTTGATGGACGTTAAAATGCCAGAGATGAACGGCCTCGAAGCCCTGGCCGCCATTAAAGAGCATGACCCACGCACGTTCGTTGTTTTGATGACGGCGCATAGCAATCTGCAAGACGCGGTCACCGCGATCAAAGATGGCGCTTACGATTACGTCGAAAAACCGGTCAACCCGCAGCGTTTGTCCGAAATTGTTCGCAAATCCTTGGAAGCCCGCGACCTGGTTTCGAGTCTTGCAATGTCGAATCCTATTTTTGATGACGACGTAGAAAGTGAATTTGTCGGAAGCTCCCACAAAATGAAAGAAGTTTTTAACCTGATTTACAAACTTTGCAAAGTCGACACCACGGTTTTAATCCGCGGTGAAAACGGCACCGGCAAAGAACTTGTCGCGAAGGCGATTCATTTTAATTCTCCACGTAAAAGCGGATCTTTCACGGCCATCAACTGTGGCGCGATCCCCGAAACCCTGATGGAAAGTGAACTTTTCGGTCACGAAAAAGGAGCCTTTACCGGTGCGGTCGAACGCAAGATCGGAAAATTTCAAGTCGCGAATAACGGGACTTTGTTCCTAGATGAAATCGGCGAGCTTCGCCCAGACATGCAGGTAAAATTACTTCGTGTCCTGCAAGAAAAAAAATTCACTCCGGTCGGCGGAACTCGGGAAGTAAAAACCAACACGCGCATTATCGCGGCCACAAACCGCAATCTAGAAAAAATGATGGACGAAGGCACTTTCCGCGAAGATTTATTTTATCGCCTGAACGTTATGCCCATCTTCTTGCCGCCACTGCGCGACCGCATCGACGACATTCCGGCATTGGTTCCGCATTTCATTAAAAAATTCGCGAAGCTGCACTCGAGCCAAATTACTTCAATAAGTCAGGAAGCTTTGGACGTTTTAAAAACATATCGTTGGCCCGGCAATATTCGCGAGCTCGAAAACGTGATTGAACGCGCCTTCATCGTTGAAAACTCGAACCAGATTTCTGCGGCAAGCTTGCCAGAAAATGTTTCAGCTAAGAAGCCCGTGCTCAATGCGTCCGTCGTTTCGATGGGGGCCGCCACTAAGCCAGTGCCTTTCGGTTACGTGGGACCGCTGGACTTCGACGCTTTCAAGGATCAGATGGAAAAAGATTTTATCGTCAGCGCGCTGAAGGCTAACAAGGGTAAAATCAACCAGACGGTTGCTCAGGCAAACATTCCCAAGAATACCTTGCTACGTAAAATTCGCAAGTACGCGATCAACGTGAAGGATTACTCGGAAGAGTGATTCTTCAGTCGATGCATAGTCACGCGCATCCACGGAAGTTGCCGGTACGGCCTCAGCGCTTCGGAAAACGAGACGAATTCAAATCTGTCTTATGCTTTTGGACTCGCCTTTTGGAATACCTTATTTAATTCTAAAAATACTCCAGCGTGTTCAATCCGGAGAGCAAACGGATATCCCTCTGTACGCTTCGCTAAAAAATGAACATCCACTTTATCCGGAGATTTTTTAATGTCGTCCGAAGACCATACCACAAAGATATCTGCCGCTATTTTTGCGTCGTGAACTTGTTCACAGTTTTTGCAGAGCCAACTGAGCATTTCCTTAGGCCCGTCTTTTTTTAGATCTAAACTTTCACTGAAGGCATTTCTAACCGCATTAAAACAATTCGAAGTGGCGCCAGGGATAATTTCGTCTGCGGTTTTGTTAACGACTGTATTTATAAAATTACGACGGCTGATCAAGTGCGACCTAAGGTGCAGCCGGCGCGAAGAGCGGCTTCAGCGTTAGTTTTGCTTCTTCGCAAATTTCTTGGCGGCGCAAACGGTCCGGGAGCTTTAACTTCGATTTTCTTTTGCAGGCGTTTTCGAATTTGAAAATGTCGCGGTCGATAGTTTTTGATTGCAGCAGTTCGCAGGTGCGGTTCAACGCCGCCGACAATGTGTCCGCCTGAAATTGTTTTTTGGCGACATCGACGACGTCCGGGTCTTTCTCCATCGAGTACTTTTTCTTTGCGGCCCGGTCGACGGCGACGCAAGACTCCCCCTGTTCACAGCTGAGCGCCATGAACTTCGAAGTCGGCTCTAAAACTTCGATCCGGAATACTCGCTGTCCGCCCTTAGAAATCATCCAGGCGCCCTTGCTTAGCTCCGAGATACCGGCCATCAAGCCCCTGGTTCCCATTTTCAGATCGGTATTGCTGACGGCCGCAAAAGAAAATCCGTCTTGGCCGTTTACAGAGATAAAAACATCTTTGTCCTTCATGAAAAGGATCGGCGCCTTATTTGCTTCCGAGATAAAAAAATGTTCGGACTCATTAAAGAATCCAACGCTGTCATCGTCTTTAACAAAGTACTGACTTTTATCTTCGGGTTCCGGATTATTTTTCCACTTACGACAGTCGTAGGACATTTGTTCGGCCGCAAAAGCTTGAACGGAAATGAAAGTGAAAATCAACATCCAGTACTTCATCAAAACCTACTTGGTTCCGCAAGGCGGTTCAAAATAGACATCAACGGCCATTCCGGCCATCAAGCCTTTAAAGTTTCGCACCGTAGAGCAGTTGCTGGTCGTCACGTCCAAAGCGTAAACATCCCGTCCGACCGTAACCACGCCCGAGCCACCCTTAAAACTTTCATTCGTCTGAGTTTTGCTAGATAAACTTGTAATTTTGACGTTGGTTTCTTTGCACGGGATAGACTTTTTTGTTTTTGCATTTTGCACATTACATCGTACGGTCACTTTCGTCGGAACAGGTCCGCCCGCAGGGTCCGACTGCATCCGCAAATAATTGCCGTCATCTTCTTGTTTTTTATCGCTTACGCAGCCGGTAAACATCAAACACACCGCGACCAGCAATTTTAAATTTAAAATTTTCATTTTAGAATGACCTCTAATTTTTGTAGCACTTCCGTGCTTCGTACATTTTTCATACACACGTGCGTCCCGATCGGGCAAACATGGTGACCATGCTTGCCACAGGGTCTGCATATTAAGGGGCCCGTCTCTGCCAGATAGACTTTATCTTGCCAAGGCCGAAAGCCGAATTCTATCACCGTCGGTCCGAAGATGACAACCGATGGCGTTTCCGTTGTCGCCGCCAAATGCATCGAGGCGCTGTCGTTACCCACGACCGCCGCCGCTTGCGATAAGATCAATGCCGATTCGAAAATCGTCGTCATCGCGCAAATGTTCAGGCTGCCCGGAATTTGTTTCGCGACACTTTCGCAGAGGGCTTCTTCTCCCGGCCCGCCCATCACTAAAACCAAATGACCGCTTTG
Source organism: Pseudobdellovibrionaceae bacterium (assembly GCA_014376325.1). Next base: position 745 of record JACMRP010000356.1, on the reverse strand, counting down.
TTGCAAGCTTCGACCCGTTTCGACAAAACCAATTTCGGTCCAACGTTTGGTATTCCACACGCTTCCCGGAAATAGCGCGACGGATTTATGGGCGGGATCCCGCGCCAGTTGAAAGCGCGCAAGCGTCGAGTCGATCAACGCCACATTGCGGTCGTAAAAACTACGCAGACTCATCGACGCCCATCCTGGCACACCGGACAAGCGCCCTAAGTCGGACTTGACGTAGGGTTCACCATTCTGGGCATAATTTGAAATTTTGATTTTTAGATTTACATCGGCGTTTTCAAGTATGCTCATGTGCCGAATGGCTTCTGGAAGCAAGTAGTTCTTCTTTACGCGGTCGTTATAGAAAAACCAATTCCAAGGCTTTTTGAATCCAGTTTTCTTAATTGCCCGTAGTCGACTAACAAAAAAAGCCGTTCTTAAAGATTCGTGCGTCGCAAATATTTGGTCGATGTTCTGCGAATTGATGTCCGCAATGATTTTTTTATAGGAGTCTCCGTCGCCTTTCCTAATTTCGAAAACCTGATCTGCAAGCTCGCTCTTCAGAAAAAAGTCACCGACGCCTTGGCGGCAGATTAAAATCAACTTGTGGTCAGGCCATAGACTTCGCATTTTGCGAAGCAGCGGAATGCTTAAGAGCACATCTCCGAGGAAGGCAGTTTGGATAAGGACATTGGCGGCTGCGGCAGACAAGACTCTAAACCTCTTTTTAACGCGTCCATGAGCTCGGTCAAAGAAACCT